>JALYLE010000161.1 GCA_030774375.1 Chloroflexota bacterium
CCCGCCCGACGCCCCGCCGAACGCCGCCCCCATCGGTTTAGATGAAATCGGCGGGATAGAGGGCAGGGGCCTCGCCGATCTCCGCGCGGAGCTGTCGCGGGGAAAGCTCCTCGCTCAGCAGCCTTCCGAAGCCATGCGTCTGACCCTGGACCTCGAGCCACTCACGGATCAAGGTCGGCCCCAGTCGATAGGCGAAGGGGATGGTTGCCCACAACGGGTCGCGCAGGGCACGCAGCTCGTGGTCGATGCGCTGCTCGGACATGAGGGCCATCTCCGCGAGCCAATCGCGCACCTCGCGTTCCGGCTCCCCCTCGTGGAAGATCTTCAGCGCGGCGTTGACCATTCCCGAGCGAAGGACCTCGCGCGCGCGGCCGACGCGCACCTCACGCTCGATCGTCGAGGCCTCGAGCCCCAGGTCGAGCCGCCGCGCAAGGCGCAGCATCTCGATGCCCATCTCGGCGTCCGACAGGGTCACCTCGCGCGCCAGCTCGGCGAGACCTTCGCTCAGGGCGGTCTCCGGCGTGAAGAGGCAGTTGACCTGGGCTTCGCCATATCCCGCATCCCTAGCGAGGACCGCCTCCTTGGTGACGCGCTCGGTGTGGTGCCCCGGATACGCCTCGTGCGCCGCGAGGTAGATCACGGTGCCGATCCCGATCGGCAGGTCGACGTTGACCGTGATCTGAGTCCGCAGGCCGCCGAGTGAGACGGCGTAGGCGCCGTATGGCTGGTCGTGAGCCTCGCGCCACTCGATCCGCTCGCCGGCCGGGAGCCAGAGGTCCTGACGCGTTCGTGCGCGCAGCACCTCTGCCATCGCGATGAGCGCCGCAAGCTTCTGGTCGGCAGGCACGCGAGCCTCGCGATCGTGGGCCTCGAGTCGATCGCGGAGCAAAGGCCCGGCGGGCAGGACATCGTCGAGCATGCGGTGCGCGGCCAGGAACGTGTCCTCCGGGACTGGGTCGGCGGGCGCGTCGCACAATGCCTCCACCAGATCGACAAAGGCGATCTCCTCCCCGGTCAGGTGGCGACAGATGGCGCTCATCGCCACGAGCTGCCCCTGAAGCCACGCCAGGCGCTGGGCGAGCTGTCGGGTACCGTCCGTGAGCTCGCCAACGAGCTCCCGGAGCGCCATCGCTTCGCCGTGCAGCTCCTCCGCCAACGGAGGCGCCTCGCCGTCAACCGCCTCACGCAGCTCGGCGGGTCCGCTGTAGCCGTCGACGTAGCCTTCGATCAGCCGGCCGATGCGGAGCGCCAAGAGCAGGTAGCGGTGGGCGAGCTCATCCATACCGGCCCCATGCTACCGATCCCGCCCGCCCAGGACGATCGGCAAGGACCATGCGGAGCGTTGACAGCGCCCACGCTCGCCGCGTACGGTGCGTTCAGCGTGCGCCACGTGGCGCAGACGCAGCAGCAGGCGAAAGGAGGCGCACCATGCAGATCACTGCCAACTGGTCGCGCGCCCGCCTGTGCGGAGGGGCAACCGGGTCCTGACCGGTCGCCGAACCTCGCCGCCCCTGGAGCGGGCGCACTCCACCGCCGTCTCGCTCAGCCCTGTCCTCGGAGATAGAACCTTGCCTTCTGCGCCGTCTGCCCTGATGGCTCGACCGCTCGTCCGTGGAACCGTCCTTCGCGCCCGCAGCGGCTTCTACACCGTTCAAACCGACATGGGCCCTCTGGAATGCCAGCTTCGCGGCCGCCTCAAGCGTGAGCGCGCCACGTCGGAACTCGCCGTGATCGGCGATACCGTCGTGGTCCAGCCGCTGGGCGACGGAATCGGCGCCATCGAGGGGGTGATGCCGCGTCTGACGAGCTTCGGCCGCCGCCAGCCGGGGCCGCGCGGCGCCTGGCGCCAGGACCTCCTCGTCGCCAACGTCGATCGGGTGCTGGTCGTCTTCGCATGCTCCGATCCAATTCCTCATTTGCGCATGGTCGACCGATTCCTGGTCGCCGCCGAGCACAACCAGATTCCAGCCGTGCTGATCGTCAACAAGGTCGACCTGTGCGGCGAGCCCGCAGCACGCAAGCTCTTCGAGCGGTACGAGAAGGCCGGCTACGAGGTGCATTACGTGAGTGGGCGAACCGGTGCCGGCGTCGACCAGTTGCGCGACCTCCTGGGCGGGCACATCAGCCTGTTCACTGGCCCATCGGGCGTTGGCAAGTCGACGCTCCTCAACGCGATTCAGCCGGGAATG
>JALYLE010000162.1 GCA_030774375.1 Chloroflexota bacterium
CGGGCGATCGCGTCCTTCGACTCCTCGATGCGGTCGAGATCCTCGAGCCCAAAGGCGTGCACCTCCTGGGCCGTGGCCGCCACCGTGGTCATCAGCCGGATCGAGAGGTCATAGATGGCGTCGCCACCCGGGAGGGAGCCGATCCCCGGTTCCTGTCGTGCGCGCGGCTCGTACTCCGTTGCCAGGAAGTCGTGCAGGTTCTCGAGCGCCGGGTGCTGGTAGTCGGCGACCGCCTGGCGAACCCGATCCCGAGCGTTGTCATCGGCGACCTGTGCGATCGCGACCGCGGGGGAGTCTGCGGCGGGCGTCGCCAGCATCCGTCCCATCTGCTCGATGGCGCGCCGCACGGGCACGGCGGCGGACGTTCGGCCGTCCGCAAGGCCTTCACGCAGCGTCGCGATGTGCTGATCCACGAGCGTCGGATACGCCTCGAATCGGGCAATGAGCTTCTCGAGCCGTTCGGGGCTGTCGGCAATCTGGTACTGCGCCACGCGAACGAGCAGCGTCTGCACGCCCCAGATGTGGTCGACGGCGAGTTGGTAGAGCTTGTGATCGAGCGCCTCGAGACTGTTGCCCGCGACGAGGAGGAGCATGTCTCGGGTGATTACCTGCTCGGCGCTCAGCCTGTCGGCGTCGATGGCGCTCGCGTCGCGAAGCACCTCGTGCGAGAGCGCGGCCTCCGCGGCGCGTCCCTCCGGGCCCAGGTCCGGGAGCCTGTCGTCGTAGCGGTCGTCACCGAGGATCGTCGCCTGGACGGGGTCGAGCTCCAGGACCCGCTCCCAGAAGCGGTCGGCGAGCGCGTTGACAGCGGCGTTCGGGTCGTCCGGCGACACGGAAAGTCCTCTCAGCGTGGTGGCGTTCGAGTGTAGCGTTCGCGGCGCCCGGCGACCGAAGTCAGGTCCCGAAGAGGTCGGCGAGGAGGGCCGGCGGCGTCTCCTCGAGCTGGTCGTAGCGACAGTCGGCCGGTGACTTGTCGGACCGCCATTTGACGAAGGTGGTCCCGTGCCGGAAGCGGTCGCCTTGGAGATGGTCGTACGCCACCTCGGCGACGAGCTCGGGCCGCAGCGGCTCCCACGAGAGGTCCTTTCCGCGGTTCCAGCGGCTCGTCGCGCCCGGGAGGCGTCGTCCTTCGGCGCTGGCCCGCTCCTCCCACTCCCGCCACTCGCGCCATGGATGGTCGTCGAGCGCCTTCTTGCGGTACGGCTCCAGGAACGCCACCAGCTCCGCGCGTTTGGCGACGCTGAACGACGCGGTGACGCCGACGTGCTGCAGCCGGCCCGTGTCGTCAAAGAGGCCCAACAGGAGCGAGCCGACCAGGGTTCCCGGCCCGTTCTTGTGCCACCGGAAGCCGGCGACGACGCAGTCGGCCGTACGCAGGTGCTTGATCTTGGCCATAGTCCGCTTGCCGGGCGCGTATGGCTGGTCGGCGCGCTTGGCGATCACGCCATCCAGGCCGGCCCCCTCGAAATCGTTGAACCATCCGCGGGCCACCTCGGCATCCTCCGTGGACGGCGTGAGATGGACCGATGCGGGCGGTTTCGCCACCAAGCGCTGGAGGTGACGTCGGCGTTCGGCGAAGGGAGCGCTTCGCAGGTCATCGGCTCCATCGGCCAGGCAGTCAAAGGCGACGAATGACGCGGGCGTCTGATCGGCAAGCATCGCAACGCGGCTGGCGGCGGGGTGGATCCGGAGCAGGAGCGAGTCGAAGTCGAGGCCGTTCTCGCTGGCGATGACGATCTCGCCGTCGAGCACGAAGCGGGCGGCGCTCCCCGCAAGGGCGAGCAGGGGGTCGTGCAGCTCCGGAAAGTAGCGGTCGAGTGGCCGCAGGTCGCGCGACTGGACGTAGAGCTCGGCGCCGTCCCGGAAGACGAGCGTTCGAAACCCATCCCACTTCGGCTCGTAGATCCAGCCTGGATCGGTGGGGATCTCCGGCGTGGGTTTGGCGAGCATTGGCTCGATGGGCGGCTCGATGGGAAAAGGCATCACCGGATGATAGGTCTCCGGCGCCGCTTCCCGTCCACGCAGCCCAACCGGGCATACTTGCCCGACGTGAGCATCGAGATCCAGTTCCTGGGGGCCGTCGGCACGGTGACCGGGAGCCAATTCCTCGTCACCGCCGGTGAGCGGCGCATCCTCATCGACTGCGGGATCTTCCAGGGTTCACCCGAAGAGGTGAGCCGCAACCGGATGGCGTTCGCCTTCGAGGCCTCGAGCGTCGACGCTCTGCTGCTGACCCACGCCCACCTCGACCATTGCGGGCGGATCCCGGCGCTGGTGAAGGCCGGCTACGCAGGGCCGATCCACGCCACCAGCGGCACCCTGGACCTTACGGAGATCGTCCTTCGCGACGCGGCCAAGCTCCAGGGCGAGGCCGAGGCGCGCTGGCACCGCCGCCATCCGGAGGCCGATGCCACCGCGGACGGGACTGAGGAAGGTGCCGCGGTCGAGACCGACGAGGGCGATCTGCCGGCGAAGATCCGCAGCGCCAAGCCGGAGGCGGAGACGATGACCCGCGCCGCGCTTTACTCCGTCGAGGACGTGGAGCGCACCGTCTCGCTCTTCCGTCCTACCGAGTACGAGCAGGTGCTGGAGATCTTGCCGGGAGTCTCGGCGACCTTCCACGATGCCGGGCACATCCTAGGCTCGGCGATCATCGAGCTGCGCCTGACCGATGGCGGGGCGACCACCACGATCGTCTTCTCCGGCGACCTGGGCCGCGACGACACCCCAATCCTTCGCGACCCGACGCCGATCAGCCACGCCGACTTCCTGCTCGTCGAGTCGACCTACGGCAACCGCGAGCACGCACCGATGGAGCAGGCCGTCGAGGAGCTGGCCCAGGCGGTTCGTGAGGTCGCTGACTCGCGCGCCGCGCTGCTTGTACCGTCGTTCGCCATCGGTCGCACCCAGGAGCTGGTCTGGGTTCTCGACGACCTCCTGCGCGAGGAGCGCATCCCGCACCTTCCCCTCTATCTCGACTCGCCGATGGCCAGCAAAGCCAGCGACGTCTATCTCCGGCACCCGGAAGAGTACGACGAGGAGACGGCCCATTTGCTGCGGTCGGGGGACGCACCGCTGCAATACCCGGGCGAGCAGTACACCAACGAGGTCGACCAGTCGAAGGCGATCAGGACGCAGCCGCGCCCGCTGATGATCGTCGCCAGTTCCGGGATGCTGACCGGCGGCCGCATCCTGCACCACCTCAAGGACTTCCTCCCCGACCCAGGCTGCACGTTGCTGTTCATCGGTTACCAGGGGCAGGGCACGCTTGGATACGCGATCCAGCACGGGGCGAAGCATGCGCGGATCGACGGGGTCGACCACGCGGTCGGCTGCCGGGTGCGATCCATCTCCGGCTTCTCCGCTCACGCCGACGAGCACGAGCTCGAGGCGTGGGTTCGGAACTTCGCCGCCGCAGGCGGATCGACCGGGTCGGACGGTGGGCCCAAGCGTGTCTTCGTGGTCCACGGCGACCCCGACGCAGCACAGGCGTTCGCGGAACGCATCCATTCCGAACTGGGGCTCGACGCCTACCTGCCCACCTACAAGGAGCGGATCGTCCTGCGCAACTGAAACCGGCTTGGATCGTTTGGTCTACAAGGGCCGCCGTGACGGAGAGGAAAATTCTCGGTCAGCGCAGGCTTGAAGTACCCCCCAACTCCCATCTTCCCAAGCTGTCGGGGCGGGTGTAGATTCCGGCACGCTGCAGTCCCGCGGCCCGAGCCCGAGGACGCATCGCACCTAAGGGCAGGGTGGGACTGGCGTCCGCGGCAGCTCCTTTCGGTGCCGTGCATTTGGCAACGGCCGCCGGTGTGACGTACTCCGATTCCGGACCTCGAGGATCGTTGCTGCCCGCCAACTAGCCCGAGGCGGCCGGCGGCGGTTCGCCAGATCTCATACGGGAGGCAAAGGGTGGCCCGCGGCACACGGTCGCAGCTTCACTCGTTGTCGTTCAATGGCCGCCTGGCTGCAGTGGTCGTCGGCATGTCGACGGTCCTGTCGGCTATGAGCCTGAGTCCGCCCACCGTCCTGGCGGTCGGCGGGACAAAGGGAACGCAAGAGAATCCCGCCCCACCACCACCCGAAGACCAACCCTGGCCCACCGTTCACCCGGCGCCGATCGCGTCGGCAGCCGATGACGGCGCGATCAATCCGGGTGTGGCGGCTGTGGGGCTGCGCGCTTCGAGCCCACCATACGTGGCCCCCGACGCCCCAACCGAGGTGCCGACCCTGCGCGCCGAGCACAGCAAGGTGATCGCCAAGCCAGACGGCGCCTTCAGCCTCACCACCAGCAAACAGCGCCTCAACTATCAAGACTCGGATGATGAGTGGCAGCCAATCGACCTGTCACTGATCGCACAAGACAGTGGCCCCTATGACCTCGCGGTCAAGGCCAACGACCGTGTCGTGCGCTTCTCCGACGTCAAGGCCGAAACAGCCCTGGCCCAACTGAGCCTCGACGGCACCACCATCGGGTTGCGCGCCATCGGCTACGGCGCCGCTGCCCCGCGGGGCGACGGCAACCGGCTGACCTTCCCGGGGTCCGGCCTGGCGGGCACCCTCTTCGTGCAGCCCACCGATACCGGCTTCGAATGGGGCGTCACCCTCGACGACGCCCTGCGCTCCCCGGTGTACGCCTTCGCCCTCGACAGCGGTCCGCTGACCACCAGCCTGGCGCCCGACGGCGTCACCGTGTTGTTGGATACCGCTCCGGGTGAATCTGAGACGGTGACCGTCGGCAGCCTGGGCGCCCCGGACCTGCTGGACGGCGCGGGTGCCAACGCTGCCGCTCCGGGGGCGGTCAGCGTCCAGCTCATCGCCCCAGGGACCAAGGACATCCCGCCCGATATCCCACCCGGAGCGGTCGAGGGCCTGGGACCTACCGAGACGCTGGTCGTGTACCGCGTCGACCCAGTGTGGCTGGCCGACCTGGCGCGCAAGTTCCCGGTCACGCTCGATCCGTCGGCATGCATCGGCGGACAGGCCGCCGGCTGTGACATCAACCTGGCGTCCAACTCGTTCGAGTCGTTCATCGCCTCGGGCGTTACTCCGGTGGGCTGGACGGTGATGCGCACCGGCTACGACGCCCGGACCGACGACGGCGGCAGCTTCGGCATCATGCGTAGCCTGTGGTACTTCCCCGACGTCTCGTTGCCCGACGGTGCGGAGGTCACCAGCGCCACGGTTCGCCTGCAGGCGGGGTTCGTGGCTGGCTCGCCGGATGGCAAGAGCACCCACATGTACCGCATCACCCAGGCCTGGAGCACCTCGAGCACCTGGGCGCAGATGAACGCCGCCTATGACAGCGCGTCCCATCTGTGGTACCAACAGGCAGTCGATTGGGGCGAGATGTGGCTTGAGCGGAATGGCATCCCACCGTGAGCATTAAGACGAATCTCCGCGTGCTGAAACGAACCCGTGCCAATCCGGCGCCGGGGGATGTCTTCGCCATGCTCCTGCCCGACGAGGATTACCTGTTCGGTCGAGTGATCCTTGCAGATCTCCCAAGCTCACGTGCCCCCATGCCCACGGCAAACCTCGTGTACATCTATGACGTTCGAGAGACTGCGAAATCCCCGCCGTTGGACCTCCTGAAGCCGCAAAGACTTCTGATTGCGCCCCAATTCATCAACCGTATGCCGTGGTCGAAGGGGTATTTCGAGAACGTTGCCCTTCGACCGCTGCAAGAGAGTGACGTGCTCCAGCAGCACTGTTTTTGGGACCCGCTGCGAAAGGTCTTCCGCGACGAGGCCGGCGAGGTGGTGGGCAGGCGGACGGAGCCTTGCGGTGTTTGGGGACTCGGCAGCTATCGGATGATCGACGACCTTATCAGCGACGCGCTGGGGATAAAACGTGTGCCTGAGTAACAGGCGCGTCGCGGGAGGCAGCGTTCTAGTGGATGTCGAATGCCTTATCGCCACGCTTCACCGCAGCCCGACCAAAGCGATCGACTAACGCCTTCTCGACATCGTTCTTGTACTCGGTGCGGTTCTTGTAGCAGCCAGTATCCAGGATCTCGATGTCGTCCTAGGTCGCCTCACGCACGACACCCCCACTGACTCCTCACGCCAACCCCAGGAAGCGCGCCACAGCGGCGGCGATGAGGCCGCCGGCCGCCCCCTCACCGATACGCCCACCGGCGCCCGCCGCCTTGACCGCCTTTTCGCCGAGGCACGCCTTGACGCGCGGCCCGAGTTTGTTCTTGTCCGCCTTGAGCGCTTCCTCCAACTCGGCGCGGTCGGCCGCCGCCACGCCCTGAGCTTCCAGATAGGCCATGAGGCTTGCGAGATCGCCCTGACTCACATTCACCGTGGCTTTGGAGCCGATGGCGACCTGCCCGCCGTAGATGACCGTGTTGAAGATGGCGTCGGCCCGCGCCAGCGGCACCGGCGGCTCGGTGGTCGCGGTCGCGCCGGCCTCGGGGTTCGCCGCCTCGATCTCGAGCACAAATTCCAGGGCCTTGCTTCGGACAGAGTCGAGGATACCCGCGACCGAGGCGACGGGGACCTCCTTCCACATCGCTATGGTCTGGTAGGTCTGCCAGGCCGGCGTCAGCGCCGCCAGCTCGGCCGAGAACGGCGACATGACCCGCGTCTCCCCGAGGGCAGATCGCCACCACTTTCACCGTCGACGCCGTGGGGCGCACCGCCAGCCGGGTGCGACCTGGTCCGGTGACCGACGTGTACGACTGCCTGGGCACCACCGACAGCGCGTGGCGCATCACCACTGGGGCCACGGTGGTCAATTCGGCGCTCGACCCCTAAGCTGCCCGGCTGGCGACCAAGACCGGCACCACGCTGGGGTTCACCCTCTCCGACCTGCACGCCAACCTGGCGGCGGTCGTCAACAGCGGCGAGACCGGCTACCTCAGCGCCGTGCGATACGACCCCTACGGCCAGACGCCGACCACGTCCCTATGGGACTCGGGTGGCAGCTTCCCGACGCCGCGAGGTCGCCTCGTGGTCTGCGCCTTTTCGTGCAATCGATAGCTTGTCTACCGATGCGCCGAGCTCGGAAGTCCGGCAGCCTGTGGACAGGGTGTGGAGAAGTGAGCCAGTTGCCGACCAGTTCGTGGAGAAACCCCCCTTGGCGGGACGGCACGCGGGGCGTAAGGTAGGTCTTGTCCCGGAGGAGCCGGGTCACAGACCGGAGATTGCATCAAGGGTCGGTGGCAGGGTTCCTTCGGGGCGTTTCTATGTCCAGGAGCGTGAGCGAGCCGCCCGTCGCGGTGTCCCCCTCCTGATCAGGTTCGACGCAGGATCCAGCCCCGGTACGCCTGTCTGAAGCCGATGGCGCCCAGCGCCTCGGCAAGCCTCGACGCGGCGACCGGCTCGTGATCGACGCGCTCGAGGACGACTTCGCGCAGAGGCCCGTCGGGAAGCACGAGGCCGCGCAGCGCGCTGACGGCGGCCGTCGCGATCTCCGGGTCATCGGCCGCAGGGAGCGTCACCAGGCTGCGGCCGCCGCGCTCCAGGTAGAGCGCCGCCGCCCCGTCGACGAGTACCACCGAGGCCCCCGCTACCCGCTGCAGTGAAGCGCGATCGTCGTCGCCCCGGCGCGGCCACGGCAGCGCAGCACCGTACGGCTGGGCCGGATCGGCGGCCGCAAGCAGGACGACCCGCCGTGCCTCAGGGACCTCGCGTTCCGCGCGAAGGCGGTCGACCGCACCGGGGATGGCGAACTGGGCGGCACCCAGGCCCGCCACGAAGTAGCCGCGCCGCACGCGTCCCGCCTCCTCCATGGCCTTGAGGATGGGATAGACGGCGGAGAAGCCGCCGGCCGCTCCCTCGGCCAGCACGGCCTCGCGCGTCACGACGCCATGTCGTTCGAGGAGAGCGAGCGCGGTGGCGTGCCCGCGCTCGGTCGGCGACCGCCCCTCCCCCACCAGGTCGGCGACCAGCGACCACCGACCGGCGGCCCGCGGCGGTCCCATCGACAGGTGCCGGCCCGGGCGCGCCACTCGCGTCCCACGGGATCGGGAGCGCGGCAGCGAGAGCGCCCGCAGCGGACCGAA
>JALYLE010000163.1 GCA_030774375.1 Chloroflexota bacterium
CGGCCAGCCACTGGGGAAAGAGCTGAGCGCCGCCCTCGCGAAGGACCCGATTCAGCGTTCCCTGCTCGGGGACGGCGATCTGAACATGGCTGATCTCGGGAATCGGTATGCCCTCAGTCGTGTGCGGTCGCTGGACGCAGCTCCGCGAATCCGGCGACCCGCTCGTAGGCATCGGCAACACGCAGGACCGTGGCCTCGTCGAACGCGCGGCCGATCACCTGAAGGCCGACCGGCAGCCCATCGGCGAGACCGCACGGCACGCTCACTCCGGGCAGGCCGGCGATGTTCACCGGCAGCGTGCACGCGTCGTTGAGGTACATCAGCAGTGGGTCGTCCGTCTTGGCGCCGATCTTGAACGCGACGCTCGGCGACGTGGGAGCAAGGAGAGCGTCGACATCGGTCAGGACCCGGTCGAACTCCGCCTTGATGAGCGTGCGGACCTGCTGCGCCTTCACGTAGTAGGCGTCGTAATACCCCGCTGAGAGCGCGTACGTCCCCAGCATGATACGGCGCTTGACCTCCGGCCCAAAGCCCTCCCCGCGAGTTCGGAGGTAGTTCGCGAGCAGCTCGTCCTCGCCCGCCGAGAAGCCATACCGGATGCCGTCGTAGCGCGCCAGGTTCGCGCTCGCCTCAGCCGGGGCGATGATGTAGTAGGTGGCCAGGCCCTTGTCCGTCGAGGGCAGCGAGACCTCAACGATCTCGGCCCCGAGCCCCTCGAGAACGCGGATCGCCTCGCGGACCGCAGCCTCCACTCCGGGCTCTATCCCCGCAACGAAGTACTCGCGCGGCACCCCGAGGCGCAGGCCGCGGACATCGCCGGTCAGGGCTGCCGCGTAGTCCGGAACTGGCTCGTCGACGCTGGTCGAGTCGCGTGGATCGTGACCAGCGAGCGCCCGGAGAACTGCCGCGCTGTCGCGAACGGAACGAGTGAACGGCCCGCATTGATCGAGGCTGCTGGCGAAGGCGACCATCCCGTATCGGCTCACCCGTCCATAGGTCGGCTTCAGACCGATGACGCCGCTCAGCGACGCCGGCTGGCGAATGGACCCACCGGTATCGGTTCCCAATGCGAAATAGGCCTGGCCGGCCGCGACCGCGGTTGACGAGCCCCCGCTCGATCCGCCCGGCACCGTCGTCTCGTCCCAGGCATTGCGCACGGGGCCGTAGGCGCTGTTCTCGTTGCTGCTGCCCATCGCGAACTCGTCACAGTTCGTCTTGCCAAGCAGGACGGCGCCCGCCGCGCCGAGCCGCTCCTCCGCGTCGGAGGCGTATGGCGAACGGTAGCCGGCCAGGATCCGGCTGCCGGCCGTGGTTGGCAGGCCACCATTGGGACCGCCGTCGTCGTCGATGGCCCTCGTGACGAAGATGTCCTTGAGCGCGTAGGGAATTCCAAGCAGCGGCCGGTCGCTGCCCTCACCGCGAGCCAGCGCCGCATCGGCCTCGTCCGCTGCCGCGAGGGCGGCGACCTCGCCCAACGCCAGGAACGTATTCAATCGCTCAGCGTCGCGGCGGATGCGCGTCAGGCACGTCTCGACGAGCTCCCGTGAGCTGACCCTGCGAGCGCGGAGGAGCTCCGCGACGTCAGTGATCGTGCGGTCGGCGAGCGGCAGGGTCTCAGAGAGGGTGCCGGCCATGCGGCTAGCGGCCCTCCTCCAGGATCACCGGCACCCTCAGCAGAGCGCCCTCCGTGCGCGGCGCGTTGGCCAATCCCGCCTCGCGACTGATCCCCATGCTGGCAACGTCATCGCGCATCACGTTCTCGAGCGGGATGACCTGCGCGGTTGGCCCGACCGAGCTCGTATCCACGTCCTGCAGCTCCGCGATCGCTTCCAGAATCCGATTGAGCTGGCCGACCATGCGCTCCTGCTCCTCATCGGTCAGGCCCAGCCGGGCAAGGGCCGCCACGTGTTCGACGTCCTCGCGGCTGATCATCGACGGATGCTAGCAGGCGACAATGGGGCTCATGTCAGAGCAGACTCGCACCGTCGAGATTCCCGTCCGCGGCGGTCGAATCGAGGCGTTCCGCCTGCCCAGCGCCGCCCCCGCCTCGGCGACACCGTTGCTGGTGCTCGGCGGCGTGGAAACAGGCCTCCGGCCGCTGGCTGGCACCGAGCAAATTCTGGCGCGTCGTTGGGACGCACGCGCCGCGCGGCGGCCGGTGGTGGTGCTGGGCCGCCCGCTCCCTGACGATCCGTCGAAGGTCGAGCAGGCCATGCACCCACGCGTGATCGCCGATGACGCGGCCACGGCGATCCGCTGGTTGGCCCTGAACGGTGGCCCGCAGCCGCCCTACGCGATCGAGGCCGAGTCTGGTGGAGGTCGCATCTCGCTGTGGCTGACGGTCGACCACCCAGAGCTGGTTGCGCGGCTGGTCCTGGCATCGGTTGCTTCGGAGACGCCGCCGGAGTCGGCCATGGCGACGCAGATGGCGCAATGGATCGAGATGGCCCAGCGGAATGACTGGGGCATGTTCTTCAGCCACATGGCGGTCGTGATGCGTCCGGCATCCGGCGGCGAGGCGCCGTCCTTCGAGGCTGCCGCGCGACTCCAGCCAAGGCCGGCCACCCCGGAGCGCTTTATCGGCGAGCTGAGGGCAACCCTCGACCCATCGTCCTTCGTCACCGACCGGCTTCGCGAGATCAGCGTCCCGACGCTCGTTCTGGCAGGTGGCCTCGACCAGGTGGTGCCTCCGCCCTCAACGCTCCTGGTGGCCGAGAACATTCCGGGGGCGCGGGTGGAGGTCGATGCCGCGTGCGGGCACACGGTGCGCTCCAGCTTCTCCGGCTACCAGGACGTCGTCGAGGCGTTCCTGGCGGAGGGCGACTGATGCGCCGCGAGCGTCGCTATCCCGCCAGGATGCGCCGGAACGCATCCTCGTCGAGGACCGGCACGCCTAACTGCTCGGCCCTGGTGAGTTTGGTGCCCGCCTTCTCACCGGCAACGAGGTAGTCCGTCTTCGCGCTCACCGACCCCGCCGGGTGCCCGCCTGCCGCACGGATCGCCTCTTCCGCCGCCTCGCGACTGTAACCGGCGAGCGTCCCGGTGACGACCAGCGTCTTGCCGGAAAGGGGCCCTTCCGCAGCCTCGGCTGGAGCACCCGGCTCGGGCGCCTCGGCCACGACGCCCGCCTCCACGAAATGGCGAAGCGTGTCGCGCGTGTGCTCGCCGTCGAAGTACTCAACGATCGCCTCGGCCACGACCCGGCCGATCCCTGGCACGGCCGTTAGCTCATCCGCGGACGCGCCGGCCAGCTGGTCGGCGACGCGCCGCGTCCAGCCTTCTTCGCTCTCAACCTCTCCCCGTGGGTTCTCGCGAGTCAGCCAGGCGGCGAGATCGATCGCGGTCTGCTCCCCCACGTGGCGCATCCCAAGCGCATTGATGATCCGTGCCAGCGGTCGCCGTCGCGAGGCCTGGATCGCGGTCTGTAGGTTTTCGGCGGACTTTCGCGCGAATCGGTCCAGGGCCTCGAGGGTCTCGACATTGAGCCGATACAGATCCGCCGGCTCCGTCAGCAACCCTCGCTCGACGAGCTGGTTCACGACCGCGTAACCGGCACCCTCGATGTCCATGCCGCCGCGGCCCGTGAAATGCAGCAGCGCGCCGAGCCGCTGGGCCGGACACCACGGGTTTGGGCAGCGCCAGACGACCTCGCCCTCCTCGTGGATGGCCGGTGTATCGCAGACCGGGCATCTCTCGGGCATCTCCCAGACGGTTTCCGTGCCATCACGGGCGTCCATCACGGGCC
>JALYLE010000164.1 GCA_030774375.1 Chloroflexota bacterium
GCCCGTCCGGCAGCGGCGTCTCGGCCAGGAAGTCGAGCGCGGCGCCAACCGAAACGGGCGATGCGTTGTAGGTGTCGTCGACCATGGTGGCGCCGCTTGCGGACTCGACCAGGGCCATGCGATGCGGCGCGCTGCTGCCGGCGGCGAGCGCGGCGGCCACCTCGTCGAGTGGGATCCCGTAGCGTTCCGCGACGGCCGCCGCGGCCAGGGCATGCGGGACGAGGTGCCGCCCTGGGTTGGCCGAGACGACCCGTCGCGTGCCCCACGGTGTCACGAGCAGGAACTCGGTCCCGGCCAGGCCGCGCCCCACGACTTCCGTCGCGCGTACGTCGGCGTCAACACCCATGCCAAACGTGCGCACCGCCGCGCGCGTCTTCGAGCGCATGGCCGCGACCCGCTGATCGTCCGCGTTCAGGACCGCGAGCCCGTCCGCGGGAAGGGATGCCGGCAGCTCCGCCTTCGCCTGCGCGATCCGCTCGATGCTCCCGGCCCGCTCGAGATGCGTGGCATGCACCGCCAGCACCACGCCGACGTCGGGTCGGGCGATGTCTGCCAGCCTGGCGATCTCGCCGACGGTGTACATGCTCATCTCCAGGACCGCCAGCTCATGCGCCGGCTCCAGGCGCAGCAGCGTCATCGGCAGGCCGGTCTCCGAGTTCAGGTTGCCCTCGTTGCGCAGCACGCGATGGCCACGGGAGAGGACGTCCGCAACAACCTCCTTGGCCAGCGTCTTCCCCGTCGAGCCCGTGATGCCCACCACCCGCACCGCCGACCGCGACCGCCACCAGGCAGCGAGCTCCTGCAGTGCGTGCAGCGTATCGGGGACCAGAACCAGCGCCGCGTTGCGAACGCGGCGTGCGGCGTCCGGAGCATTGGAATCGCCAAGGCCCGGGCCAATGCCCACGTCCCGGCCGACGTCGGGGCGGGCGACGAGCGCGGCGATCGCCCCGGCGGTTAGCGCATCGGCGACGAAGCGGTGCCCGTCGTCACGCTCGCCGGGAAGGGCGACGAAGAGGGAGCCGGGGAGGACATGGCGGGAGTCGACGCTCGCCCCTGCGAAGGTCTCCACGGCGGTCGGAGCGAGGAGCCGGCCCCCGGTGACGGCCAGGAGGTCCTCGATGCGGATCGACGGCGGCACGCGGTATCCAGCGGCGGATCGGGGCGAGTCTAGCAGCCTCACCGCGTCCACTCAGCGTGCCGCGACCGGCGACGTCCGGCGATCCGGGGGGATCGCCAGGTAGTCGAGGATCTGCGGCGCGAGCAGGTGGAAGGTGATCTCCGGCCGCTGGACCATCGAATACGAGCGGCCCCAGGTAACCGGCCGGTGGATCAGGATCAGCGTCACAAGCCGGGGGTTCGACGCCGGATAGACACCGATGAACGAAGCATCGATCCAGCCCTCGACATAGGCCGAACGGGTCACGAAATGCCCCGACGCATCGCGTACCTGAACAGGCCCGGCGATCTGCGCGGTCCCCGTCTTGCCGGCGATCGAATAGCCGGGCACCCCGGCGCTGTGTGCGATCCCGCCATCGATTGCGCCCAGGAGCAGCTTGATGGTGGTGGCCGCCGTCTCGGGGCGGATCACCCGCTCACCCGCCTGGATGTCGTTGGCGTGATAGACGCCGTGCGCGTCGGTCCAACCGGCGATGACGTGCGGCGTTACCAGCGTGCCGCCGTTGGCGATCGCGGCGTAGCCGGCGACGAGCTGCACCGCGGTGACCGTCAGCCCCTGGCCGAAGGCGTTCTGGGCGGTCGTCAGGTCGCCGGAAGCGTTTGGGCTGCTCGGATCCCAAACGGTTCCCCGAGCCTCGCCGCTGATGTCGATGCCCGTTCGTTGCCCAAAGCCGAAGCGGCGAAGCGCCTGGTACAGACGCTCGCCGCCCAGCTTGAGGCCAATGCGGGCCGCGCCGTTGTTATTCGACAGCTGGAGCACCTGCTGTGCCGTGAGCTTGCCATGGCCCCAGGGATGCTCGAAGCGGTCCGCGTTCTGGATCCGAACGTCGCCGATCGTGAGCCGGTTGTCGTCGACGACCTTGGTATCGGTGGTAATCGCCCCCGCATCGAGTGCGGCAGCAATGGTGAAAGCCTTCATCACCGAGCCGGGCTCGTACGGATGGGCAACCGCCGGGTTGATGAAGAGCGAGGGATCGCTGCCGCTGTAGCCGTTGGCGTCGAAGGTCGGGAAGCTGGCCATCGCCTTGATGGCGCCGGTGCGCACGTCCATCACGATGCCGGTGATCCCCTTGGCGCTGTCCAGCGTGAAGGTGTCCCACAGCTGGGTCTCCAGGATGTGCTGCAGGCCGGCGTCGATGGTGAGCGTCAGGTCGGCGCCGTTCACCGGCGATCGCAACTCGTAGACTGAGTTTCCGATCTGCCGGCCGTCGACATCGGCCTCGGCGGTCACGTAGCCTGGAAGGCCCGCGAGCAGCTTGTTCTCGGCGCCCTCGACGCCGTACTGGCCCTTGCCGTCGATGTCCACGTATCCCAGCAGCTGGGCGGCCATGGTCGTCTTCGGCCCGGGACCGGCCGCTGGATAGACCCGCTTCGTCTCGGGGATCAGACCCACGCCGGGCCAGGCGAGCGAACTGATGACGTCCGATTCGCGCTGGTCGACGCGGCGCTTGAGCCAGACCCACGGGCGGCCACTGTTCAGCAGGGCCAGTACGTGGTCCTCGGGTAGGCCCAGCGCGGTCGCCAGTATGGCCGCCTTGGCGGGCTTGTCGGTGACGTACGGCGGTGTGGCAAAGACCGAATACGCCTGGACCGATGTCGCGAGCATGACGCCGCGCGCGTCGTGAATCGTCCCCCGCTCGGCGGGGATCGCCTCGTTCTGGGCCAGCTGGTTGAGAGCCATGGCCGTAAGGCGGTCGCGCTGGACGACCTGCCACCATGCCAGCCGACCTCCAATCGCCGTGGCCACCAGCGTCAGGACGATGAGCAGGATCAGAGCGCGGGCACGGCTATCGGTCCTGGCAAGCATGATGTCTCCGTCGCCGCCGTGGGGGCGGCGCGTCTAATGGCTCGGCTTAGTCGATGGAACGGCGAATGTCACGGCGCGTGGGTCGATGGGCGAGAGGCCAAGCCGGCGCGCCCGATCGAGGACGGTGGCCGGCGTCCGGGCGTAACCGATCTGCAGGACCAGCTGCCGCTGCTCCGCCTGCAGAGCGTCGATTCGGGTCCGCAGGTCGTCGATCTCGTAGCCGACCGCCGCGACATGGCTCGATTGCGAGAGATAGAAAAAGGCGAGGCCGGCGGCCACCGCGATCGTGGCCAGGAATCCGGCGATGTTGATCTGACGGGCTCGACGTCCCGCACCCGCATGCCGGATCGAGCGCTGCGGGACGCGAGCGCGCGGGCGCGGGCGTCGACCGAAGACACCGATTCCGGTGGCAGGACGGGCGCCGATGACCGCCACAGGTCAGGCGGCGCTCGACCGACCGTCGAGCCGGACGCTCCACGAGGTGGGCGACTCGAAGTCGAGCCCCTCTTCCACCTCGAACGCAATGGCATCCGCCAGCCAGCGCTCGTCCTCGTGTATTGCGCGGACCTGGCGCTCGCGAACTTCGCGTTGCCGGACGCTGTAGATCCGCCGGCGACTGGTCTGGTGGCGTGGACGTCCTCGACTCACGGTGTGCCCTCCTGTGGCGCTGATGATTCCTAGCTCGCGAGCGCGAGCTTCTCGGCGACCCGCAGCCGGGCGCTGCGGGCTCGTCGGTTCCGACGGATCTCGTCGCTGCTGGGCGTGATGCCCCCCTTGACCACGACGCGCAGTTGCGCGCGATGACCGCAGGTGCAGATCGGAGGCATGGGGTCCTCGACGCAATCGCGCGATTCGCGGGCGAGGAAGCGCTTGACGATCCGGTCCTCGCCGGAGTGGTAGCTGATGACCGCCATCCGCCCGCCTGGCCGCAGGACGGCGAGCGCGGCGGCGAGGCCCGAGCCGAGCACCTCGAGCTCGCGGTTGACGGCGATGCGGAGCGCCTGGAAGGTGCGAGTCGCAGCGTGGATGCGGCCGGCATCGGCGCGGCCGCGTGGCCCGACGGCGGCGGCGACCACACGTGCCAGATCGGCGGCAGTCACGATCCGGCCCTCCGCGCGCGCCGCCAGGATCGCCTTCGCGACGCGGCCTGCACGGCGTTCCTCACCAAACGTCGCGAGGATTCCGGCGAGCTCTCGCTCCGAGGAGCGGTCAATGAGGTCGAGGGCCGAAAGACCAGTCTCTTCATCAAATCTCATGTCCGGTGGCGCGTCGCCACCAAAGGAGAATCCTCGGCGCGGGTCGGCCAGCTGATAGCTCGAGAGGCCAAGGTCGAAGAGGACCGCATCGAGCGGGACGAAGCGGGCGTCGGTCGCCACGTCGAAGAGGCGCGCGAAGTTGGCCTGCCGAAGCACGACTCGATCGGCGTACGGCGCCAGCGCCCGAGTCGCCTCCGTGATGGCCGCCCGATCGGCGTCCAGGCCGAGCAGGCGGCCATCCGGAGACGTGGCCTCCAAGAGCCGCTCGGCGTGCCCACCGCCTCCGACCGTGCAGTCAGCCACGGAGCTGCCGGGCCCGAGCGCCAGCGAGGAGAGAACCTCGTCGACGAGGACCGGCAGGTGCCCTTCTCCCATGGACCGCACCTTTCTGGTCGGACAGCGGGCCGATCGGCCCGGAGACGCATCAATGAGGACGGCACGACGTGCGTCATGGCGTTGTGCCGCCTAGATCCCGAGGTCCTGCAGGTGAGCCGCGAGCTCCTCCGGCGCGTCCTCGATCTTGGCTCGGTACGGCTGCCAGGCCGATGGCGCCCAGATCTCGAGCCGGTTCAGCGCCCCCACTACGACCACTTCGCCCTCGGAGAGGCCGGCGTACTCGCGCAGGTACGACGGCACGAGCAGCCGTCCCTGCCGATCGAGCTCCACGTCGACCGCTCCCGAAGACATGAAGCGCGCGAACTCGCGCGCGTTGGGATTCGTCATGGGGAGCGCCCGAATCTTCTCCGCGAGGCTGGTCCACTCCTCGACCGGGAAGAGGCCCAGGCAGCGGTCGAGCCATCGCGCGAGGGTCGCCCCGGTCGCGAGGCGCGCCCGGAATCGCACCGGGATCGCGATGCGTCCGCGATCGTCGAGCGCGTGCCGGAACTCGCCGGTAAGAAAGGGCGCCTGCGGCATCCGCTGAAACCACCATCAATCCCCATTTGGCCCCACTTTGGACCACAGGGCGCCATTCTACAGACCAGGCGATGCCCGTCAAGGTTTTTCTGCGCATGCCGGATGAGCCGTTCGTACCAATCCGGGGGAGGACCCCTGCACGGCCTCTGGAGCCTGGTCCGCCGATGCGTCCCGGACGGGTCAGGTCAGGCCACGCGCGCCCGCCCAGGAATCGGGGCGAGGGCAGTGGGGCTCTCCGCCTCGAGGCGGCGCCCTCCACTTCGTTCGGCTTTGGTGGGATGAACGCGGCCCTCGTCTTCCGCCGCGCTGGCGCCTCAGACTGAAGCTGACAGCCGACACCGACTGGCGACAACGCACCCGCGCGCGGTCCGGCTAGGCCGTAGGCACTGCCGATGCCGCTGAGGTAACTAACGGAGGCTGAACGGGGTCGCGACGCCGATTTGTGGCTGGGATTTGCCCGGCTGGGTAAATGGAGGCCAAGGACAGCGGCGAATCGGCTGCTCGTTCTCCGTTAGTTGCCCGGGTTGCAAACTGCGGTGCTGCGGCGGGCGGAAGGGCGCGCGATATTACCCACGGTTATGCAACGGACGACGGAGACTGATCGGGGCGCTCAATCTGCCTTGTTGATGATCGCTAGATGACCGGCGGGAATAAATAGGCGCCCCATCGGGCCTCGAAGAGGTCTCCGCAAGGGCTCGACCGCCATTAGATTACCCGGAGTAATGAGGCTCGCGGCGCTGGCCACCGAGCCGGGCCAAAGTCAACCCCGGTGTAGGCCGTCGAAACTGTCAGAGGGACGAGGCGCTAGAGCTGGCTATCGGGCAGGCGTTTGAAACGCGCCTCGCCGGTCGAGGTCTCGTACACCGCGTAGATCAGGAAGGGGCCGGATTGATCCTTGGTGTAGGCGAGCCCGCTGTACTCCCCGATCAGCGTCCGCCAATAGATGACGCCTCCCTCCCCCACCACCCTTTCGACCGGCGCCGCCGAGACGCGCGAGAATTTTGCCGTGGCCTCGCTCGTCACGGCTCCACTGGAATCGAGCCGGAAGACCGGATACAACCCTTCTTTCACGTAGACCGCGTAGCCGACGAACCGGTCGTCAGGACCAGGAGTAGGCAGCACGCCGCTCGAGGGCAGGACGATGGGTGTCGCCGTTGACGATGCACGTGCCGATTGCGAGGCGGCCGGCGTCCCGCTGGCGCCGGAGGGCAGGATCGAGCTCGGGGTCGCCGATGGCGTCACAGGCACCCCGCGGTTCTGAAGGTACAGGTACCAGCCTCCGGCGCCACTGGCCGCGATGAGCAGAAGCGCAAGCACTCCCACCACGACCCATCGGCGGCCCCCTCCCTCCGCGGCTGGACGCACGGGCTTGGGAGGTGCTGGCGGAGGGGGCACGTGCGCCGGCAACGGCCGCCGAAGCGCCTCGAGCTCCTCGCTGGGGATCACGAGCACCCCGCGCAGGTAGCGCGGACAGTTGCTGTAGCCACGCTCCAGGCAGACGTGCTCCTGCTGCTCCTCAGAAATTGGGGCCGGGTCCCCGAATGCGTAGCAGCGGTGCTCGCCGGTGAAACCGTCGCGATACTCGGCGCGCGCAGTGGCGAGACCCAGGAATGGGCAGACGGTCTCCGGTCGCTCGGCAAGCCGCTCGAACAAGGCCCGTCGTTCTGCCTCGCGTACCGCCTCGGCGGCCTGGCGCTTTCGCCGTCCGAACACCCGCGCTCCTTCCTCGTCCCGCGGCAGCCGCGGGGTCGCCTCGCGCGACGCGAGCCCCTCGTGAGTCTAGCGCGGAGCAGTTGTCGCCCGCGACGGGGCTGGTGGGCGGATGGGATGGTACGAAGGCGTCATTGAGGTACTGGGTGAGCCCTGCGTACGCTGACCAACGGATGGCATCGCCTTCGCAGCCGTCCAGGGAGGAACGCACGTGGCGCTGGAACCGGTAGAGACGGGGGCTCGAGCTCCTGTTGCTCGTCGGGGACGGATCCGGCGCTGCCGCGTGCGTCATGTCGCGATCGCGCCCGGTCCGGAGCGCGGGCTCGTCCAGGTCACCTGCCTGCTGGGCGGTCTCGACCACCCGCTCCCCCTCGGCACCATGGACGAGGCGCGGCCGATCTGCAACGCCTGCACAGCAACCACCGTCTGGCGCGCCGACGAGGACTGACGCAGGAGCGCGACCGGCGACTCGCTCCAGTGCGCCTCGTATCTCGGAGTCCCTGGAGAGCGGCCTGTAAGCCGAGTTCTGTGCACGGACCGATTCGCATCGGTCCGGCGACGGCCATCCATCTGAGCGACCTACCCGAGGGCTAGGCAAGCAGCCTGCTGCGGCCCGAAGGCCGCGTTGCGCCCTCCTATTCGGTCTTGCTCCGACTCGAGCTTGCCGCGTTTCACTCCCACGCCTCACGGCGCGGGCATCGTCACTGTGGCGCTGGTCCTCGCCTCACGGCGGACGGGCGTTACCCGCGAGCCTGCTGTTTGGAGCTCGGACTTTCCTCGGACGCGGCCTTTCGACCGATGCGCCCGCGGCCGTCCAGCCGCCTCCAGGGACGTTCATTCTAGCGGACGACCCCAGCGCACCCCCGATCGGCTCCTTGCCCCGCCCGCCCTGTACGGGTATGGCTTCAGCCACCCCGCAGCTGGTCGATCGCCACGTTCGAGAGGCGGTCCGCCTCCTTGTTCAGCTCCCGGGGCACGTGCCCAACCGTATACCCGGCGAAACGCGACAAGAGCGACATCACCTGGGCGTGGATGGGCTTGAGATCCGGATGCTTGACCCGATAGTGCCCCGTGATCTGGCGCGCCACCAGCTGGGAGTCCATCCGCAGGTCGACGTGAGTGGCGCCCTGGAGCAGCGCCTCCTCGAGGGCAAGCGCGACGGCGGTCCACTCCGCGTAGTTGTTGGTCCGCACTCCGAGGAAGGTCGCGATCTCTGCGACCAGGCTCCCATCCGCCGCGTCGCGCAGGACGGCGCCCGCTCCGGCCGGGCCGGGGTTGCCGCGCGCGGCGCCATCGGTATGGATCAGCAGGCGCATCAAGAGCGCCAAACGGTGGGGCAGCGTTTGCGCTCTCGAATGCCGCGCGAGTCCGCTTCATTCACCGCCGCGACCTGCCGGTGGCGTCTCGGCCGGTCGCCGCCGGGTGAGCCGCCGCCACAGGACCTGGACCGGATCGTAGTAGGTGTCGGCCACCCGCTCCTTGAGGGGGATGATGGCGTTGTCGGTGATCTTGATGTGCTCCGGGCAGACCTCGGTACAGCACTTCGTGATGTTGCAGTAGCCGATGCCGCCGTCGTCCTTGAGGTACTTCGTCCGGTCGGCGCGATCCATGGGATGCAGCTCCAGGCCAGCCACCCGCACCAGGAAGCGAGGTCCCATGAATGGGCTCTTCGTCTCGTGGTTGCGCAGCACATGGCACACGTCCTGGCAGAGGAAGCACTCGATGCACTTGCGGAACTCCTGGACCCGCTCGATGTCTTCCTGCTGCCAACGCCACGCCTCCTCCGGAGCGTCTGGAGGCGGGGTGAAGGGCACGATGGAGCGGTTGATGTCGTAGTTCCACGAGACGTCGGTCACCAGGTCCTTGATCAGCGGGAACGTCCGCATCGGCTCGACACGCACCGGCTCATCCTCGGGCAGGTCGCTCAGGCGCGTCTTGCAGGTGAGCGACGGCCGGCCGTTGACTTCGGCGCCGCACGAGCCGCACTTCGCCGCCTTGCAGTTCCAGCGCACTGCCAGGTCGGGCGCCGCATTGGCCTGAATCCAGTGCAGGGCGTCGAGCACGACCATGCCGTCCGCAACCGGAACCGTGTAGCGCACCAGCTCGCCATCGGCGTCGGCGGTGCCGCGGAAGACCTGGAAGTGGCGGAAGGCGTAGGTGCGTGCGGCTGGCATTCGCGGCTCCCTACGTCGTGATCAGGCTGCGGAGCTCGGCGGGCATCTCGGGCAGCGGCTCGGCGCTGACCCGCATCTTGTCCCCATCGCGGGCCACGGCGCTGTTGCGCACGGCCCATTTCTCGTCCGCATCGGGATAGTCGAGCCGCGCGTGGGCGCCCCGGCTCTCGGTCCGTTGCAGGGCGCTGCCGGCGACGGCCTCCGAACAGATCAGCATGTTCTGGAGCTCGAAGGTCAGGTTCCAGCCCGGGTTGAAGGCTCGCGACCCAGAGACGCCGATCTTCTGCCATCGGTCGCGCAGCCCGGCCAGACCCTCGAGCGCGGCCTCGAGGTCGGCGCTGGTCCGGAAGATCCCGACCAGCGACTGCATCATGGCCTGGAGCTCCGCGTGGATCCGATACGGATCCTCTCCCTTCGGCCGATCGAACGGCGCGGCCAGGTCGGCCTCAGCCCGTTGCAGCGCCGCGGGATCGGGTTCGTCGATCGAAGTCGCCTGGGCCGCGAAGGCGGCGGCAGCGGCCCCGGCACGCTGACCAAAGACGAGCAGGTCGGAGAGCGAGTTGCCACCCAGCCGGTTCGCGCCGTGCATGCCGCCGGCCACCTCACCCGCGGCGTAGAGACCGGGCGCGGTCGATGAGGCCGTCTCGGCGTCGACCCGCACCCCGCCCATCACGTAGTGCGTGGTGGGGCCAACTTCCATCGGACCCGCGGTGATGTCGACATCGGCGAGCTCCTTGAACTGCTCGTACATGGAGGGCAGCTTGCGGCGCACATGATCCGGGGGCAGGTAGCTGATGTCGAGGAGGACGCCGCCGTGGTCCGATCCCCGTCCCTCGCGCACCTCGGTGTAGATGGCGCGCGACACGTTGTCGCGGGTCGACAGCTCGGGGGGCCGGCGCGCATCGGTGGTCCGTCCGGCGCTGAGCGCCTCGACCCAACGACTGGCCTCCTCATCGGTCTCGGCGTACTCGTGGCGGCGATCTTCGGGCAGGTAGCTCCACATGAATCGCTCGCCGTCCCCGTTGCGGAGGATCCCACCCTCACCGCGGACGGCCTCGGTGACCAGCAGCCCGCGCACACCGGGCGGCCAGACCATGCCGGTCGGATGGAACTGGACGAACTCCATGTCGATGAGCTGCGCACCCGCCCGATACGCCAGCGCGTGGCCATCGCCGGAGTACTCCCACGAGTTCGAGGTGATCTGGAACGCGCGACCGATGCCGCCCGTGGCCAGGATCACGGCCTTGGCGGGAAAGACCACCGGATCGCCGGTGGTGCGCCAGTAGCCGAACGCTCCGGTGACGCGACCGTC
>JALYLE010000165.1 GCA_030774375.1 Chloroflexota bacterium
GCTACTACGTGTGGAGTGCTCGGCTGATGGAGCCGATGGCGCGGCTCGTGGTCGAGCTCGCGGGGCGCTGAAGAACCTAGCCTCGCAGCATCGCAGCGTCGTCCGGTCCTTCGGGCTCGTCGCGCTCCGGCTCGGGCTCCCCGAGCTCGTCGGTGGCTTCGGCCAGCTCAGGACCTTCAAGCACGCCAAGGCTGGGAGGGCCGTCCGTTCCTTCGGGCTCATCGGGACGCCAGGGCGCCGCCCACGGATACCGGCGGCTCGCGACCTCGAGAACGCGCAACATGTCGGCCCGCGCGCGCTGCAGGTCGCGCTGCATCTTTTCGGCCTCGCCCTTGGCCCCGTGCTCCGCAGCGAGCTCATCGCGGATGGAGCTGGCGACCCGGCGGTAGGCCTGGATCGCGTCATTCGCGGCCCGGGTAATCTGATTGGTGGCGTCGCGCAGCCTCAGGAGCCGCTCCTCGGGACGCGTCGCTGCCGCGATCTGCGCGTCGAGGGTCGCATTGAAAGCCTCGATCCGGGCGGCCACGTGCTGCACGGTGCGCAGGTCGGCGCGCCGGCGCGCGAGGCGGCTCGCGCTCATGCCGCTGGTCATGTGGTTAGCGCCGAACGGCGATGGTGATAGAGGCGAGGCTGCACGCGCATCGAGGACAAGTTTATCGCAGAGGCCCCGCCAATCCTGAGCCGCCCGGTTGGCAATGCACCTGCGCAGGTCGCCTATCGGCCAGGGAGGGCAGGCCCGTCAGCGGACGGGCGACTCCTCAGCCGTCCGCGGGTTTGCCGCGGTCGCCTCGCGCGGCCCGGAGAAGGCTCGCGCCCAGCTGACGGACATGCTCGCGCCTCCGGCTGGCGACGTTCCGACCGCCCAGCGACCGTTCGTGGCCTTGACAATCGCATCGGCAATCGCGAGGCCGAGACCGGCGCCGCCCGGCGTCTGCGTCGCGCGGTGGAACCGATCGAAGATGCGCGCGCGATCCTCCGCGGCGATGCCCGGACCGGAATCATCGACCGTTACCCGGATCCGGCCGCGCGCATCCGAGACGGCGACGGTTACGCTGCCGCCAGGCCGGGAGTAGCGGCACGCGTTGTCGAGCAGGACGCCAAGCAGGCGGTCGAGCCACTCCGGCGGGGCGCTGATCACGTGGCTGTCGCCGTCCGCCTGGACCGCCAGCCCGATCTGCCGGGATTCGGCCACGATCCGGAAGCGGTCCGCCGTTTGCTCCGCGAGGACCCCGAGATCGACCGGTTCGGCGTTCGGCTGGCCGCGCGTGGCGTCGAAGCGGGCCAGCCAGAGCAGGTCGTCGACGAGGCGCCGCATGCGTTTGCTTTCCGCGTCCACGCGAGCGAAGGCCGACCGGTACCACGTCTCGTCCCGATCCTGGCTGAGTGCCAGCGAGGTCTGCGCCTCGATGACCGAGAGCGGGGTGCGCAGCTCGTGCGACGCATCGGCGGTGAATTCGAGCTGGCGTTGCCGCGCCTCCTCGATCGGTGCTCCAACCCGCCGGCCAATAGCGACGGCACCCGCGAAGACGGCGATCAAAAGGATCGGCCCGATGATCAGCTCCGCACGGATGAGCGTCGACGCGGCCTCGGATACGCTCTGCAGCGTCTGGCCTACGACCACGTGCCCCCCACCCGCGACGTCGGCACCCCGGATCCGAATCTCCTCGCCGCCGATGGTGATCGTCGCCGGACCGGTGACGTGCGCATCGTCCGCTGGCAGCTGCGCATCGGATTGGCTGGCGATGACCGTCCCATCGGCGCGGACGGTCCAGAAGAGGAGCACCGGCCCGAATCGCCGACCCGGGTCCGCCTCTGGCTCGCCGACGCCGCCCTCGGTTGGAAATGGGTGGGAGACCGCCTGGGCGAGAGAACCGGCCAGGTGCTCGTCGATCTGAGAGGTGAGGTTGCGCGTCACGATCACCACCACCGCGACGGCGATCAGCAGGTAGACCGCCGCCACCAGGCCCGCCGCAACCAGGGCGACCCGGACCGATGCGGCGCGCACGAGCTGGGGCCGCTGCGCGGTCATGCCTCCTCCAGCCGATATCCGGCGCCGCGCACGGTCACGATCCGGATGCCAGCGGTCGGGATCTTTGCCCGCAGGCGGCTGAGCTGGACCTCGATCGCGTTGGAGCCGAGTGGATCGGTCTCGTCGTGCCACGCGTGCTCCGCGATCGCCTTGCGGTCGACGACGGCCGGCGATCGGCGCATCAACAGCTCCAGGATGTTGTACTCGGTGGGGGTCAGGCTCAAGGTGCGACCGCGCACCGTCACATCGCGCTTCAGCGGATCGAGGGCGAGGCCGCCTCGGCTGATGACCGGCGCGTCAACCCCGCGCGGCCGCCGTTGGAGCGCGCGAATGCGGGCCAGCAGCTCGCCGAAGTCAAAGGGTTTGACGAGGTAGTCATCGGCTCCTGCGTCGAGTCCGGTGATCCGGTCAGGAGGGGCGTCGCGCGCGGTCAGCATCAGGAGAGCCGTGGGCCGCTGGTGGCGCCGAGCCCAGGCCACGATGTCGACCCCCTGTGCCCCGGGCAGCCGCCAGTCTATGACTGCTACGTCGTACTCGTACCAGCGCAGCTGATCGATCGCATCGTCGCCGTCCTCCACGGCATCGACCTGGTAGCCCTGGTCGGTGAGGCCCAGGACGAGGACGTCGCGGAGGCCGGCGTCGTCCTCGACGACCAGGACCCGCATGATCCTCAGCCGAGCCCCGCGCGAACCGGCGTCGCCGACGCCAGGCGCAGGCCCAGAACGGGACAGACGTCAACGGCGCGGCGCGCATGCCCGAGCAGCTCGGCGGGAATCGGTCCCCCAAGCATGATCGGGTAGCCCCAGTCATCCAGCACGATCCGCTCAGGGAGGAGCTCGGCGCACATGCCGTAGCCGTCGCATCGGATGCGGTCGATTCGCAGTTCTTGTGACATGTCAGGCCGCTCCCGCCAACGATGGCATCCTCGCCACTGAGGCCCTGCCCGCCAGCTGGGCGGCGCCCGACCGCGAGCAGCGCCGATGTGCGTGCAGCGCAAATTCGTCGGCGAACGACGCCAGGCCGCTCTGCAGGAGTCCCACTGCCCCGTTCGGGTGGTGACACGCACCGCGCCCGGTGAGCTGGTGGCTCCAGCGTTCTATTCGCTCCAGCTCGGGGTCCGAAGCAGTGAGCGTCGCGAGGCGGTGCACCGCGTTGGCTATCGCCCGCAGTCCAAACATGCATGGGCCGCACTGTTCGGCACTCGAGTCGGCCATGTAGGCCATTATCCGCGCCGTCTCGACTACGCCGCAGTCACCGACCTCGAGAAGCGAGATGAGGCCGCAGCCGAACGACCAGCCGCGCTCGCCCATCTTGGCCGGATCGAGCGGTTGCTCCCAGGCGTCGTCCACGCTCGTCCATCCCCCGAAGTAGCCCCCCAGAAGAACAGCCTGCACCCGATCGCGTGGCGCGCCGGCGCGCGCGGCGACCTCGGCCAGTGGCGTGCCGTATTCGATCTCCAGTACCCCCGAGTGCGCGACCGCGCCGGACGCGGTGACCAGGGCCGTACCCCGCGTGGGTCCAAGGCCGGCCGTCCGGTACCACTCATCGCCAAATCGGGCGATGAGCGCAGCCTGCGCCAGGCTCTCGACGTTCTGGACCAGGGTCGGCCGGCCCCGCACGCCGCGCTCGTATGGCGGAGGCGCGGTCGTGGGTCGTGCGTCGCCGGCGTTCAGATAATGAACGGCGGCAGAGGCCTCGCCGGAGACGTATCCGGTCGGCGCCGCGACCAGGCGAACTGGAACGGTCAGCTCGCGGTCGCGGTCGCCGACGGCACGGGCCAACGCAGCCTGCGCCGGGCCGTGCTCGATTCCGACGTACAGGATGACCTCGTCGGCTCCGACGGCCTCGGCCGCCAGGAGTGCCCCATCGAGGACGAGGTGCGGCCGAAGCGCCATCAGGGTCCGATCCTTGGTGCTGAACGGCTCTCCCTCCGCACCGTTGGCGACCACCACGGCGCGGCCGGCCGCGCGCTCGCTGACTGACCGCCACTTGCGGCCGACCGGGAACATGCCACCTCCGCGTCCCAGGAGCCCGCTCGCCTCGAGGCTCCGGATCAGTCCGCCGCCATCAGTGGCGGGCAATGGACCAAGCCGAGTCACGTGCGCCTCGAAGGCTTCTGCTCCCGCCTGGCCCGGCGGGCCGGAGAGCAGCCGGTTGGGAGTCATCGCGCGATCACCGTTGAAGGGCTCTTGGCGGCGCGCTGAGCCAGCACGCGCCAGCCGACCGCGGCGAGCGCGGCCGCGACGCATAGTGCATCGATTGCGAGCATCCACGGTGCCGAGAGATCGCTTCCCGTGCCGTAGCCGTGGACCACCGCGGCCGGCCAGGCCAGGTAGGCAGCCCAATGGACGACCCGCCACGCCCGGATGCCAATCCGGGCCCGCAGCAGGCTGCTCAGGATGAGGGCCAGGAGCAAGTCGAAGGCGACCACGCCGAGACCCAGCCAGAGGCGCCGATACGGCGAAGAGAACGGGACGATAACCGTCATCCAGCCGAGCGAGGTGTACGGATCGACGACCGCGGTGACGATGTGAATCGCCAGGAACACGACGGCCAGCAGTGAGATGTTGCGATGGAGCTGCGCGGTCAGAAACCGCGGCCAGGACTCCGCCTGCCAGCGCGTGGATGTGAGCACGCCCAGGCAGACGACGCCCGTCAGCATGACCAGCGAGACGATGCCCGCGCCACGGGTCGCGAACCACAGGACGCTCTCGGTCATGAGATCACCGCCGTCGGGATTGGCCACCCACCGAGGCGGTGGACGGCGCCGCCGCGCGTCACGAGGCGGGACGGCAATCCGAGCCCGCGGAGCCAGTCGACGGCGCCCTGGTCGTGGACGATCGCAGCCGTCGCCGCGATGTTGGCGTCGACGCAGCTTGCGGCGACGGTGGTCGCCGTCCGCCAGCGGCCGCGGGACGGCAGCCCCGTCCGTGGATCGATGATGTGATGGAGGTACGCGGCGCCGCGGCGCCAGCGTCGAATGCCGGTGCTCGAGGTGGCCACGCCACCGCCCGTGAGTGCGATCACCTCCCCGGGGACATCGGGCGGCGTTTCGCTTGCTTCGGCTGCCAGAATCCGCCAGCCGCCGCTTGGTGCCTCGCCGGCGGTGGCGATGTCGCCGCCCAGGCTGACCAGGACACCGCAGCCCGCCGCCTGATGCGCGGCCTCCGCTGCCAAGTCAGCGGCAAGCGCCTTGCCCGTGGACCCCAGGTCGATCTCGACGCCCGCGGGGACCCTGGCGGTGCGCGCCACCGGATCGAAGTCGATCGCGCCCCAGCCTGGGATCGCCTCCAACCGAAGGGCAACGGCACCACGCGTTGCGACGATCTGCGAGAAGTCCGCGTCGTAGCCGATCAGGCGCATCGCTCGGCCCACGGTCGGATCGACCGCGCCATCGGTCACTCGTGCGCCGCGCAGCGCGGCGCCAATGGCGACAGCCAGGAGCGGGCTGATGGGGACCGTCTGGCCGGGGCGAGCATTGAGCCGGCTCAGCTCGCTGTCGGCGCGGAACCGGCTGTAGGCCGCGTCGACCTGCTCCAGGACGTCGATGACGGCGTCGCGAGCCGCGACGGCGGCGCGCGCATCGGTCACCAACAGGTGTACGGAGGTTCCGAGGGCGCGCCAGCTGATGCGCGTGGTCATCACGAGCCTCCGGTGGTCACCTGGCCGGACCCGGAGCTGCTGGAGACCCCGCTAGACGAGGACTGCAGGCCGGAGCTGCTCGACGAGGTTTCGGTGTCGCTGACGCTCGTGGTGGAGTCGTCAGTCGTGGTCGTTGAACTGTTCAAGGCATTGGTCACCGCTGCTGCGACGCTGCTATCGACAGAGGTCCCAGGGTCGTGGAGGGCGGCAAGATAGCCAAGGCCGCCAACCGCGGCGAACCCGGCAACTGCGACACCCGCGGTGAGCTGCCCCAGGCGGTTCACGGCGAGGTCCCGGTGGGCTGGTGTGGGTCGGTGCTGAGTGTTCATGGCCGCAGTCTCGGCTCGCGACCTTGCGAATCCGTTACGCGCTGCAAGCCCGCGTTCCACGGGATGGATCTAACGACGAGGAAGGGGCACCGAACGGGTATTGAGGGGCCGCTGCGCGGCGGGAAGGTGCGCTGAGACGGAACTCTGCGACGGAAAAGGGGCCTTGCTTCTGCGTTGGATCCGCCCCGCGGAACAGGAACAGGCGCGCGGCGAAGGACTCAGCCGGGTGCGGCTGTCGAGAGGCGCTGCTGACCTCGCGGGCGACGAGCGAGTCCCAGGGTCATGGCGAAGACGGCGGTCTCCACGAGCACGATTGTGGCGCCACTCGCCGAGTTCACCCAGAAGCTCAGATAGAGCCCCACGATCGGCGCCAGCACGCCAATGCCCGCGGAGGTCGCGACAAGGCGGCCGAAGCTGCGCGTCACCAGCTGGGCAGTCGCTGCCGGCGTGACGAGCATGGCTACCACCAGGATGATCCCCACCGACTGGAGGCTCACCACGATGGTCAGCGCGATGAGGGCCAGGAACAGGTAGTCGAGGCGCTCCACGGGGAGCCCGGATGCCGCAGCCCCCAGCGGATCGAAGGTCGAATACAGGAGCTCCTTCCACAGCACGGCGACAACGGCCAGCACGCCGGCTGTCAGCAGCACCAGGGCAATCAGGTCGCCCACGCCGATGCCCAGCACCTCGCCGAAGAGGAAGCCAAAGAGGTCCCCCACGTAGTTCGGAATCAGGCTGAACAGGAACACGCCCAGGGCGAACATGCCGGCGAAGAGGACACCGATGGCGGTGTCGCTGCGAAGCTCTCCGCGCCGGCTGACCCAGCCGATCGCCAGCGCGGTGGCAACCGCGGCGACCGCCGCGCCCAGGTAGAAGGGACCCCGCAGGAGGTACGCGACCACCACTCCCGGGAAGGCCGCATGGCTCAGCGCATCGCCCATGAACGCGAACCCGCGAAGCACCATGAAGGTGCCGACCACCGCGCATGCGAGGCCGACCAGCGCGGCGGCGACCAGGGCACGCAGGAAGAAGTCGTAGGCGAGCGGATCGAGGAGCAGGCCGAGCATCAGCGGCGGTCCCCGGCGCCCTCGTGGAAATGCTGCTCGTGGCCACTCGCGACGTCGTGGTGGTGAGCGTCATCCATGATCACCGCCCGGTCGCCGAGCATGAGCATGTGGCCGCCGTAGGTGCGGCTCAGCAGATCCGGGTCGAGGATCAGATCAGAGGGACCCACGGCGATCACCCGCCGATTGATCGCGACCACCGTGCTGAAATGCTCCGCTGCGGCGGCCAGGTCGTGGGTCGTGGCGATCACTGTTCGGCCGCGGGTCGTCTCTTCCTGGAGGAGCCCCATCAGGTCCTCCTGGGTGGTGAGGTCGACCCCGGTAACCGGCTCGTCGAGGAGGTAGAGATCCGGCTCGGCCGCAATGGCCCGCGCCAGGAAGGCCCTGCGCCGCTGGCCACCGGAGAGCGCACCGATCTGTGATCCGCGGCGGTCGAGCATGCCAACGCGGGCCAAGGCAGCACTCACAACAGCGGCGTCTTCCGACCCTGGCCGGCGCCAGGCACCCAGGCGGGGATATCGGCCCATCATCGCCACGTCCCAGACGCTGACCGGGAACGACCAGTCGACCTGCTCGGCCTGAGGCACGTAGGCGACCCGCTTCGCGGCCTCCCCAGCCGGCTGACCGAGGACGAGGACGGTGCCGGTCCAGGGCCGGAGGAGGCCGGCGATAAGCTTCAGCAGGGTCGTCTTGCCGCCCCCGTTCGGCCCGAACACGGCCACCAGCGACCCGGCGGCCAGCTCGAGGTCCACGTCCTCCAGTGCGGCTCGATGGTCGTAGCCCGCCGACACGCCGCTCACCCGGACGGCAACGGTCGTGGCAGGCGCGGCGGTCAGCATCGGTTCATCGCAGTGCCATGACGAGCTGGTCGGTATCCCAGCGGATGATTGCCTCGTAGCTCGTCACCGGCGGGTCCCCGATACTGTCGTCATAGAGGTTGGCGACCACCTTGGTCCCGGTCTCGGCCGCCAGCTGGTCAACGAGTCGAGCGGGGAACTGGCTCTCGCTGAAGATCGCTTTGACGTGGGCGGTGCGGATCGCGTTCACGAGCTGGGCGGTATAGCCGGCCGACGGATCCTGCCCGGGGGCGGGCACGGCGACACCCACGATCGTGATCCCGTACTCGCGGGCGTAGTACGGGAACGCGTCATGGAAGGTCACGATCCGTCGGTTCGCTTCGGGGATGGTGCTCACCTGTCGGCGGACGTAGGTGTCGAGCGCGTCGAGGCGTGAGGCGTACTTCGCCGCGTTGGCATCGTAGCGTTCCGCGTGGCTCGGATCGACGCGCTTCAGGGCGTCGCGGATGCGTGCGACGTACAGCTTCGCGTAGCGGACGTCCATGAAGAGGTGCGGGTTCTGGGTCCCCGGATCCTCCCCGGGCAGGAGCGCGATGCCGGGCAGATCGACGGCCAGCTTCAGCAGGGGTGTGGTGCCGGACGAGGTGTTGGTCAGCGTCTTCTCCAGCCAGTCGTCGAGGCCGAGCCCGTTCATCACAACCAGCTTCGCCTCGGCGACGGCGCGAATATCGTTCGGCTTGGGAGCAAATGTATGCACGTCGCCGTTCTTGGGGACGAGACTGGTCACGGCGACCAGGTCCTTCCCCACGTTGCGCACCATATCCGCGAAGACGGTCGTCGTGGCTACCACGGCGATTGCACCCGTGGTGCTCGTCGGGGCCTGGCAACCGGCGATGACCATCGACCCCAGTACAACGACCAATCCGATGAGATTGAGTATCAATGTGGGTCGCGTGTAGCCCATGTGGGTCCTCCGAGCCCTTACGAGGACGGCGTCGCCGAGACGGGTGCGGGAGCTGACGAGGCGGCGGCTTGGCAGCTCGGGCAGATCCCGTAAAGCTCCAGCCGATGCGAGTCGATCTGATACCGCGTCCGGCGGCTCACCTCGCGCAGCGCGGCAGTCAGCTCGCCCAGCTCGCCCTCGGGCACGCCCTGGGCCTGGCCGCAGCGGGAACAGACGACGTGATGGTGATGTGCTGGCTCGCAGGCGAGGTACGCGTGCTCGCCGGAGGGCAGATCGACCCGCTCGACGAGATCGAGGGCTGAGAACACATCAAGCGAGCGGAAGACCGTCGCCCGACCGATCCCATACCGATGCCGGCGCGACGCCGAGAAGAGCTCATCGGCGGTGAAGCGGCCGCCCATCTCGGCGATCAGCTGGGCGATCCTGCGGCGCGGCGTCGTAACGCGATACCCGCCCGCATCGAGTGCCGTCATGATCGTCTCGGCTGCAACCACGGCGGGATG
>JALYLE010000166.1 GCA_030774375.1 Chloroflexota bacterium
GATCCACTAGCATCGGCCCATGACGAGTGAGACCGCGCCGGGCGTGCAGGCCGCCCTTGACCACCTGTCGGCGAACACCGCCGCCCACCGCGATCAACTGGACGAGCTGCTGGGGATCCCCTCGATAAGCGCCGATCCGGCCCGAGACCACGAAGTGCGCCACGCGGCCCAATGGATCGCATCGCAGCTGGCGGGGATCGGATTCGAGCACATCGCCCTGCACGAGACCTCCGGCCATCCGATCGTCACCGCCGACTGGCTGAACGCCGGTGCCGAGCGGCCGACGATCCTCGTCTACTGCCACTACGACGTCCAGCCCGACGACCCGCTCGGCGAATGGGTACGGCCGCCATTCGAACCGCGCCACGAGGATGGCCGGATCTACGCCCGCGGCGCAGGCGACGACAAGGGCCAGCTCTTCATCCACCTGAAGGCGGCCGAAGCATGGATGCGAAGCGCCGGGCGGCTGCCAATCAACCTTCGAATCTTCTTCGAGGGCGACGAGGAGGTCGGCTCGCTTCCGGTCGAGACGTTCATCGCCGAGAACCCTGATCTGCTTGCCGCCGACCTTTGCGTGGTGAGTGACACCGGCATGCAGGACGACGATGGCACGCCGGCGATCACCTATGGCGTGCGTGGAATCGCCTACTTCGAGGTCAAGGTCAGCGGACCCTTCCAGGACCTGCATTCGGGAGGCTACGGCGGGGCAGTGGCGAACCCGGCGAACGTCCTCGTCACGCTACTCGCCAGCCTTCAGGACAAGGACGGCCGCGTAACGATCCCCGGCTTCTACGATCGCGTCAGGCCGTTGACCGATGCCGAGCGCGCCAGCTACGCCTCCATTCCCTTCGACGCTGAGTCATACCGAGAGGCGATCCGGGTCCCGAAGCTCTGGGAAGGAGAGGCGGGCTATACGATCCTGGAGCGCCTCTCGGGGCGTCCGACCCTCGACATCAACGGCATATGGGGCGGCTATTCGGGGGTTGGGGCCAAGACGATCATCCCGGCCTGGGCGGCAGCCAAATTCAGCACTCGCCTCGTTCCGGATCAGGACTACGGCGAGATCGAGCGCATGGTCGTCGAGCACCTCGAGCGCGTGGCGCCACCCACGGTCCGCATGGAGGTGCGGGTGATCCATGGCGGCGCACCAGCCATGACACCGATCGACCACCCGGCGATCCGCGTGGCGGCGCGCGCGCTGGAGGAGGCATTCGACAAGGAGCCCGTCTTCCTGCGGGGCGGCGGCTCAATTCCGGTCGTGGCTGCGCTCGAGAAGGGCATCGGCCTGAAGACGGTGCTGATCGGCTTCGCATCGCCGAACGGCAACTTCCACGCACCGAACGAGTGGATGCCGGAGAAGAACCTGGTGCGCGGCATGCAGGCGATCGTGCGCCTGTGGGGTGCGCTGGGGGAGATGACGCCCCAGCAGCTCCGATCGTGAGCGATCAGGCGCCCGAAGCCGACGACCCGTGGCTACCGATCGGCGTGGCGAGCCGCCTCGTCGGGGTGGGCGCGGACACGCTCCGGCGCTGGGCCGATTCGGGCAAGGTGCAGTCCTACCAGACCGCGGGCGGTCATCGCCGCTTCCTGCGGTCCAGCCTCGAGGCGATGATCAACGCACCGCGTCGACATCGGTATGCGACCGAGCGCCTCGCCGACTCGGCGACGACCATCGTTAACGAGCTGCGACGCCGAATGGAGCGAACCGGCTATGCCGGGCTTCCATGGCAGTCGCGTCTCACCGCCGAGCAGCGCGCCGATTTTCGGCGCTGGGGGCAGCGCACCTTCAACCTTGTCATCGAGTACGTGGCCGCGCAGAAACGCTCTGAGCGCGACCTGCTCCTCGAGGAGGCCGAGAAGATGGGCTCGCTCTATGGACGCGAGGCCTCGGCCGCCGGGCTGACGCTGGCCGAGGCGGTGGAGGCATTCCTTTTCTTCCGCTCCCCGGTGGTCGAAGCGATCCTGGCCTACCTGAGGCGTCGCGTCGCCGACGTTGCCCAGGTGACCGCCGCCGTGCATGAGGCGAATGCCGCGATCGACCAGGTGCTCGTGACGCTCGTCAGCTCACACCGCGAGGGATCGCCCAGGCGCTGAGCCCCTACCGGACCGCTATTCGACGACGTACAGGTCGCGATTCGAGCGGTTGAGGACCTCGACGCCGTCATCGGTGCAGACCACGATGTCCTCGATGCGAGCGCCCCAGCGACCGGCCACGTAGATCCCGGGCTCCACGCTGAAGGCATGGCCCGGCCGCAGCGGCTCGTCGTTGCTCGCCACGATGTACGGCTCTTCATGGGTCTCCATTCCGATGCCGTGGCCGGTGCGGTGGATGAAGGTGTCGCCGTAACCTGCGTCGGCGATGAGGCGGCGCGCCGCGCGATCGACGTCGCGGGCGGCGACGCCCGGGGCAACCGCTGCGCTGGCCGCTGCCTGTGCCTGCCGCAGGACGTCGTACAGACGCAGGAACTCGGACGGAGGCTCACCGACAAAGGCAGTCCGGCTCGTATCCGAGCAGTAGCTGTCACGGACCCCGCCGATGTCGAGGACCAGGGCATCACCCGCCGCGATGACCCGATCACCGGCCTCGTGGTGCGGGCTGGCCGAGTTTGGCCCGGAGGCCACGATCGCAAAGCCCGCCGACTCGTGTCCGGCAGCCAGCAGCAGTTCGAGGATTCGAGCGCTCAATTCCCGCTCCGTCCGCCCCGACAGCCGCTCCGAGGTGATGGCGGCCATGGCGACGTCCGCCGCGCGGGCGGCCTCGCGGAGCCGATCCACCTCCTCCGGGGACTTGACGCTCCGCAGCGCGCTCAGCGTGGGTCCGGCCTCGACGAGCTCCATCGGATCCAGCGCGGCACGCAGACGTAGCACGAATCGGGCCCACATCTGGTCCTGGATCCCGACGCGACGGGTATCGGCCTCCAAGAGTGCCTGAACGGTGCGGAACGGGTCGTCCGTCTCTTCCCAGGGGACGATCTGCAGCTCGTCGGCGAGCGAGCCCAGCTCATGGCGGGCGAGCGGCTCCTCGAGACGCGGCATGACGAGGGTGGGGGTGCCGTGAGCCGGCAGGATCAGGCAGGTCAGACGCTCGAGATTCGGCGCGCGGTAGCCGAGCAGATACTCGTAGTCCGGCGAGGGAGTAACGAGGAGCGCATCGATGCCGCGATCTGCCGCCTCCCCGGCCGCTGCGTGGAGCCGGCGGCGATAGACCGCGTCGCTGAAGCGCGTCGCGGCGCTGGAGAGCACAGCCATGTCGATAAGAGTACCGGACCAGCCGTCTATGGCTGCCCGCGCCGCCCCCAACCAGGCCCGCTGGACTCGGGGCTAGGTCCGCTCCCCAACCCGCAGCGGGACCTCGAAGGCGTGGCCACCATGGATCCGCCAGGCGCGCAGCACGCGCTCCGGCGGTGCGGTCCGGTCTGCGAGGGTCGCCAGCACGTAGAACGCGCCCGGGTATTGGGCGGCGCGCCGGTCCGTCGCCGACGGGAGCGCTGGCGACCGCGTGTGAGAGTGGAAGATCCCGACGAGGTCCTTTCCGGCTTCATCGATCTCGAAGACGATCCTGACGAGGTCGTCGGGATGAACGCTGTAGCGCAGCGGGCTGGCCTCCGCGTTCCGAGCGGGGAAGTAGGTCAACGCTTCTGCGCCGTCGTCGGCCAGGAGTCGTCCGGCGAGCAGGCCGCACGCCTCGTTGGGCAGCTCGGCCCGAGCCTGCGCGAGCATCTCGTCGGCGACTCGCGCGGGGATGGCGATTCCGGCTACCACAGGACCGAACGCTCCAGCTCGTCATCAAGCTGGTCGAGATCGCGCGTCCACAGGTCGGTTGAGAGGTACTTCCAGCCGCCATCCGCGAGCAGCACGACGAGCGAGCCGCCCGTCATCTCGCCTGCAACCCGGATGGCTACCGCGACTGCGGCCCCGCTGGAAAGGCCACCAAAGATCCCTTCCTCGCGCGTCAGACGCCGCAGGCCAACCACCGCGTCGCGGTTGCTGACCAGGATCCGCTCGTCAAGGACCGAGGCGTCCAGCACGGGCGGGATGAATCCCTCCTCCAGCGACCGCAGGCCCTGGACCTGCTCCCCTGGAAGGGGCTCGGCCGCCACGATCCGAACTGAAGGTCGATGCCTTTTGAGGTAGCGGCCCACTCCGGTCAGCGTCCCGCCGGTACCGAGGCCGGCGACGAAGCAATCAACGTCCGGAAGCGCCGCGAGGATCTCGGGTCCGGTCGTCTCTTCGTGAGCTCGGGGATTCGCCTCGTTGCCGTACTGATATGGCATGTAGAGGGTGGGATCCGCCGCCGCGAGCTCCCCGGCGAGACGGATCGCTCCATTGCTCCCCTCCGAGCCCGGGGAGTAGACGATCTCGGCCCCAAAGACAGCGAGCAGGTCGCTCCGTTCGGGCGTCGTGTTGTCCGGCATCACGATGCGAACTGGATGTCCCAGCCGAGCGCCGATCATGGCCAGGCTGATCCCGGTATTACCGCTCGATGGCTCGAGGATCGTCTGGCCCGGGCGCAGGGCGCCCGCGGCACGCGCCTGGTCGAGCATCGAGCGTGCGATGCGGTCCTTCAGCGAACCGGTGGGATTGGCTCCTTCCAGCTTCGCGAAGATCCGGACCTCTGGCTTGGGGCTGAGGCGGCGCAGCGCCACCGTTGGCGTGTGGCCGATGGCTGCCATGATGTCCGAATACGGCCCAAGCGCCCTCGCGCTGTCGGAAGCCGGAACGCTGAGTGCCCTGCCGCCGGCGCGCTCGCCGGCAGGCGTCGACATCGGACTAGCGCAGGCCGCCGGCCATGGCCGGCAGGAGGATGACCGTGTCGTCCGTCCC
>JALYLE010000167.1 GCA_030774375.1 Chloroflexota bacterium
GCAGCGTCGCCTGACCGGCGGCTGGAACGGCACCCGGCGGCTGCCCGCGAACTGTGCAATTCACTTGCACAGTCGCGACTCACGAAGCGCGGTGCCCCTCGACGCATCGGCAGCCCTCCGGGCCGACCACGGCGGCATGTCGCGTCCCGGGCGGCAGGACGAAGCCACGGCCAGGAGTCAGCGCAATTGGCGCCTGGTCGTCACCCACCAGGAAGGTGATGGAGCCCGAGGCGCACATGAGGAGCTTGGTGTAGCTGTGAACGTGAGGCGGGTAGCGGTCGCCCGGACCATTCGACCAGGGGAACGGATCGACGCCGGCCTGCTGCAGGAAGCGAGCGACCGCCTCCGCGGACGGCTCGACCCCTTGCGCCAGAGCGAGCGGCTCAACGATCGGAGATGCGTCCGGCGCCACGTCAGCCGCCAGCCACCCGACGGCGATCACTTGACGGCGATCACCGACCGGTTCGTCAGTGTGGATCCACTCGCGTGCGAGACGGCGATCATGTAGTCAAAGGGCTTGACCCAGGTCTCTGCCAGAGTGTGGTATTGGGCGGCCGTGTCGGCAGGCAGCGCCGAGACGATCGCATCCCGCACCTTCGCCAGATCGAGCCAGAAGGCGGCTTCATCCGCCGAGCCACCGGCGGCGGATGCCGCATCTCGGAACCGCTGCTGACCAGCGAGCGAGCTCGCATCCGTGGTGTCGAGGACACTCGCAACGAATTTCTGACCGAGGCCGATGACGACGCGATCATCGGTCACCGTGTACTGCACGGTCGTCGCCCAGGTTGGAACACCGGTGGAAGAGCCGGTGTCGAAGGTGATGGTCGTGATCCGCGCGTCCCCGTGCTGCGCCTCGCTGATCGTGGCCTTTGGCCCGCCATTCGCGCTGCCCAGCTGAAGCAGGCCCTGGAGCTGCAGGAGCCGGACGCTCGCCTCATGGGCATCCTTTGGGGTGATCACCAGCCCCATCGATGGCTCATTCTCGTCCCAGCTGGCGACGAAGGCCACGTCCCCGATCCACGAGACGAACGACTTCAGGTCCGTCCCCAGGGCTGCCTCGAACTGCTGCAGCTGGTCGGCGTTCGGCGTTGCGGCAATGGCCGATTTCACGGCGTCCGCGAACTTGGCGAGCATCGGGCCCACATCAGCGCTGGCGGCGTACACCATGGCGTCGCCCGGCACGTGGGACGTCAGGCCGCTGGGCGCGCCTCGCGCCTGGGTCCCCGAGTCGAAGGTGGTCGCCGCGTCGGCGACGATGCGGCTTCCCTCGAAGCGCGCGCTGCCGACGCCAAAGCTGGCCGTGCTCTGGGTGAAGGAATTGAGCGCTGCCGCCACGCCAGGCGATGCGCTCGCCAGCTCCTTGCTGATCGCGTCAGCGATCGCGTGGGCATCGATGGCATACGTGAGCACGCGGTCGACGGGCAGCCGCGCGAGGCCGTCGCGGAACTCGCTGCGATCGGCCAGGCTGTCGGCCTTGCCCGCGTGGACATCGAGGGCCGTGTGGAGGACGTCCTTGCCGACTCCTACGATCAGCTGGTCGGCGGTGACAGTGGCCGAGATCGCCAGAGGCTGTCCAAAGCTGGTGGCGCCGACGGTCGTCCAGTTCCAGATCGTCGTGCCGGCGTATTGCTCAGAGGTCGCCTCCGATCCACGGCTGCTCGCGTCATTGCGAAATCGGGTGAGCAGGTCCGTCGCGGCCGTGGCGTCCCGCGCCCCGATGAACAGCAGGGCCGTCGGCATGCTCGCGGAATCGCTCCCGCCGCTCATAGATGGGTAGCCAATGAGCGCCACCGCAACCTGCCCATTCAGCCAGGGCTTCAGGTCCTTGGTGTAGCTGTACCCGGAGGCGCTCGTCGTGAATGCCTTGTCGAGCGCAGTATCGAGCCCCTCGCCGAGGACCGTGTCCAGGTCGACGCCGGAAAAATGGCCCAGGAACTGCTCGAGCATGGCGCGCTGATCGCCCGGCAGGTCGAGCCGCATCTCGTAATAGATGGTCGCGTTCGCGGGCACGTAGCCCGCCGCAGCCGCCGCCGCGCCGCCGCGCGGACCAATCAGGAACGCCCCCAGCACGACCCCAATCGACGCGGCAAGTACCACGACCATGGCGACGACCACCGCAGCCCATCGCGGTCGGACCGGACGTCCAGGAGCGACCAGCGGCTCGGGGTAGACCACCCCGGCCGATCGATTCGACCCTGAATCCGTGATCATCAGTGCGACCCTCCGCTGCGGTGCGGGCAGCTATTCCCGCGCACATTCGCCGCGGGCAGCATAAAGCGGCGCCGATCGGCGTGTACCACGACCATTGGGTGGGGCGTGATGGTCCTCGCCGCGC
>JALYLE010000168.1 GCA_030774375.1 Chloroflexota bacterium
GTTCCGGCCGCGGATGCCTCGATCCGCGGCGGCGAGTGGGAGCGCGCCGCGTTTACCGGCGCGGAGGCGCGCGGCAAAACTCTGGGGATCATCGGCCTGGGCAAGATTGGCAGGCTGGTCGCCCGGCGTGCGCTCGCCTTCGAGATGAAGGTGTTGGCCTACGACCCGTATCTCACCGCCGAGCAGGCGAGCGAGGTGGGCGCCCGCCTGGTCGGGCTGCCGGAGCTCCTTCGCGCGGACGTGATCACCGTCCACACCCCGCTCACCCCGCAGACGCGCGGCATGATCGGCGTCGCGCAGCTGGATGCCATGAAACGTGGGGTCTACCTGCTCAACGTCGCGCGCGGCGGCATCTACGACGAGCCGGCCCTCGCCCGAGCGCTGGCCTCCGGGCAGGTCGCCGGCGCGGCCCTCGACGTCTTCGCAGCAGAACCGATGCCTGCCGACAGCGCGCTCCGCAACGCGCCCAACACGGTGCTCACGCCACACCTCGGCGCCTCGACCCATGAGGCCCAGGCACGGGTCGGGCACGAGATGGCCGAGCAGGTTGTGATGGCTCTCGCTGGGATCACCCCGCCCTACGCCGTCAATGCCCCTGCTGTCGCGGCCGACGTCGCCCCGCGGCTCCGACCGTACGTCGAGCTCTCCCGTCGTCTCGCCATCCTCGCGCGGCAGCTCAGCGCCACGCCAATTCGCACGATCGGGCTGATCTACGCCGGTGAGATCGCGGCCTGGGATCCCTCTCCGCTGCGGACAGCGGCGCTGGCCGGCCTGCTGGAAGCGGTCACCGATCAGCGTGTGAATGCCGTGAACGCGGATCTGGTGGCCCGGGAACGCGGGCTCACCGTCACAGAGACGCGCACGACCGACTCCGAACCGTGGTCATCCCTGGTCACCCTCGCGGTTGGGGACGGGCTGGAGGCGCCGCTGAGTGTGCGTCTCGCCGGGTCGACGGCCCATGGTCGTCCACACCTGGCCAGCCTCGACGGATTCGAGCTCGACGCCGAGCTCGCGGGAACGGTCCTGATCACGCGCCATGAGGACCGACCGGGTGTCGTCGGGTCGGTCGGGACGATCCTTGCGGAGGCTGGCATCAATATCTCGTCGCTTGAGCTGTCGCGACTGTCGGAAGCCGGCGAGGCAATGATGTTCGTCTCGGTCGACCAGGCAGTCGGCCCGGAAACGCTGGAACGGCTGCGCGCCCACGACGCCATCGTCGAAGCGCGCGTCGTTCAGCTGCCGCGGCTGTAACAAGCGCGACGATTTACCGCTTTGTGCACTGTGCACAAGGGTTGGTCGCGGGGCGAGACAAGATCGGTCTACCGACGCGATCGGTCCAACCGTAGCCTCCGGAAAACGCCCCAGCACGCGGAGGTTGTATCGACCCATGGTCCTCGAGATCCCCATTCGTCCCTCTGAAGCTGCCACGCCGCGCACGCGCACGGTGGCCGAGGTCCTCGAGCTCGCTCGCGACCAGCAGGTCGCGATCGTCGACCTTCGCTTCACCGATCTGCCCGGTACGTGGCAGCATTTCAGCGTCCCGGCGAGCGAGTTGCGCTCGGAGCTGTTCGTCGACGGCATCGGCTTCGACGGCTCCTCGATCCGTGGCTTCCAGCACATCCATGAGTCGGACATGCTGCTTCTCCCGGACCCGTCGACCGCCTTCGTGGATCCGGTGCTCGGCACACGCACCCTCTCGCTGATCTGCGATGTGATCGACCCCCTTACGCGCGAGCCCTACAGCCGCGACCCACGCTTCATTGCGCGGAAGGCCGAGGCCTTTCTCCCCACGACCGGGATCGCCACCGCCTCCTACTGGGGCCCGGAGATCGAGTACTACCTGTTCAACTCGCTGCGCTTCGACCAGAACGCGCACTCGGGCTACTACTACATCGACTCCGACGAGGGGATCTGGAACTCCGGCTCGAACGGGGTCGCCAACCTGGCGCACCGCCCGCGGCATAAGGAGGGCTACTTCCCGACGCCGCCTGCGGATCGGCTGCAGGAGCTGCGCAGCGCCACCGTCCTCAAGATGATCGAGGCCGGGATCGACGTCGAGGTCCACCACCACGAGGTTGGGACCGCTGGCCAGACCGAGATCGACATCCGCTTCGGTGGACTCGTCGAGACCGCGGACAAGGTCCTCAAATACAAGTACATCGCCAAGAACGTCGCCTTCGCCAACGGGCTGATCGCCACCTTCATGCCAAAGCCGATGTACGGCGACAACGGGTCCGGCATGCACACCCACCAGTCACTGTGGGCGGATGGCCGCAACCTCTTCTACGACGCCGATGGGTATGCCCTCCTCTCGGAGTCGGCGCGCCACTACATCGGAGGGTTGCTGGCCCATGCGCCCGCGGTGCTGGCGTTCGCCGCGCCGACCACGAACTCGTACCGGCGCCTGGTCCCGGGGTACGAGGCACCGATCAACCTCGTCTACTCCGCCCGGAACCGGTCGGCCTGCATCCGCATCCCGACCTACTTCTCGAAGCCGTCGGCCCGACGCCTGGAGTTCCGCTCGCCGGATCCTTCCTGCAATCCGTACCTTTCGTTTGCGGCCCAGCTGATGGCTGGCCTCGACGGGATCATCAATGGGATCGAGCCGCCGATGCCGATCGACAAGGACCTCTACGAGCTGGAGGGCCCGGAGCGGGCTTCGATCAGGGAGGTGCCGGGCACCCTCGAGGAGGCCCTCAACGCTCTCGAGGTCGATTCGGAGTTCCTGTATCGCGGCGACGTGTTCACACCGGACGTGGTGGAGGCCTGGCTGGAGCTGAAGCGCGCCGGCGCCAAGGAGGTCGCGCTCCGGCCTCACCCGTACGAGTTCTTCCTGTACTCGGACGTCTGATCGCCTGGCCGGAGGGGCGCCGGCT
>JALYLE010000169.1 GCA_030774375.1 Chloroflexota bacterium
GCACAGCCGTGGAGACGGGGCTGGCACTTGGAATCAGCGCCCATACCGTCAGGCGCCACCTGTCGAACATGGCATCCAAGGTGGGCGTTCACGGTCGCGTCGCTTTGACGCGGTACGCGGTAGAGCATCACCTGGTCTACGAGGAAGCCTGACCGGCCACTCGCGTCCACCAGGGGCTAGCATCTGCCGCGATGCAGAATCCGCCGGGTCAGCCAACCCCGCGTCACATGACGAAGCGGCTCACCGCGCTCCTGGGCCTCGCGGTGCTGATCGGAGCGGCGGCCTACGTCGCGACGCGTCCCCTCGGTGGGCCGACCTCTCCATCGTCGGCCCCAGGCGCCAATTTCTACGCGATCGGCAGCGCGATGGAGGGCGTCGGGATCGGCCGGTCGGCTCCAGATTTCATCCGGGCTGGCGGAGGCGCGGAGCCGCTCCTCACGGATCTCGACGGCAAGCCGATTCGACTCGGTGACTTCGCCGGTAGGCCACTGTGGATCGTCTTCTGGGCAACGTGGTGCACCCCATGTCAGCAGGAGGCGAGCGACATCCGCGCGGCGTATCACGCGCACCGGAGCGACGATCTGGCGGTGCTCGCCATCGATATCCAGGAGCCGGCAGCAGCGGTTCGCGAATACGCGCGGAACCACGATCTCGACTACGCCATCGGGCTCGATCCCGCGGCCGCGGTCAAGGACCTGTATGGCGCCTGGGGACTGCCCTCCCATTTCTTCCTGGACGGCAAGGGCGTGATCAGGGACCGCTACTTCGGGCAGATGACCGCGGCACTCATGGCGCAGCATCTGCGGGCGATCATCGGTTCCTGAGCCCGTCCGGCGCATGGACGCTACTTGTGGGGCAGAGCCTTGAGCAGCGGTTCGATCTCGCCTCGTGTCACAACCGTGTCCCACGAAGCGACAACCCGCCCGTCCGCACCGATGAGGAACGTCCACGGCTCCCGGAGATCGCCGTCGGCGGTCTGCAGCCAGTCGAGGGCGGCCTGATTCACCAGGCCAGCCTCGAAATCACGGTAGATCTCGACGTGGATGAAGTCCGCGCGGTCGCTGTACTCCTTGGCAAGCTCGGCGACCAGGTCAGTCACGGGGCCACAGAAGCGACTGACGCAATAGACGGGCGTGGCGAAGACGACGAGCGCGGGGTGCCCCGCTTTGATGGCGTCCGCGATCGAGGTTCTGTGGAGCTCGGGATCCGGGATCGGCTCACCGCCCGCTGCCCGTGAATCGATCGCGCTGGGCGAGACGCCCGCGTCGCCCATCACCGGGTTGTCGGTCTGTGGCGCGAGCGCGCCGACAGCGATGACGGAGGGCTTGTCGAGAACGGTGAACGCCGCCTCGGCGGTGAACGGCGAGCCGTCGCCGAGCTCACCATGGGCAACCACCTGCCAGTAGCCCGCTCTCGGGAATGTGATCGCTTCGACCGCGTACACGCCGCGCCCGTCCGAGGGGAACGTCAGGGTTGGCGGCCGTCCATTTCCCTCGGGCGACTCGGGGATCGGCAGGAAATGGGCGGTCGTATCGGCCACGACGACGTCCGGGGACGGTGTCTGAGCTCCATCGCCCACGTAGCTGAAGCTCACCCCGACGCTGCCGAAGCTCAGCCATCGATTGTCCCCAGTCACGAGCGCGACCAACAGTCGCCCCGGCTGATCGGCGACCAGCTGATAGGTGGCAACCTCGGCAACGATGCGCTGGTTGTTGGCAGACGGCGACGTCGCGGGACTCTGCGCCGGCGCGGCACAGCTCGAGATGGTCACGACGAGGAGGCCCATGAACGCGATTCGACTGAACCGATGCCCCTGTGACGGCCGCGTCATGCCACGCATGCCGGCACCTCCTCCCCGATCGCATGCAGCGCCGTATTCGCCAATGCGTGGAGGTTCGCCAGATCGTCCGTCAGAACCGCCACCCCCGGCGAATGCCTGAAATCGGCCTCGACTTTCTGCATCGTTTCGAGGACGCCTGCCGACATCGAGCGGTCCAGCCGAGGGTCGGCGGCCAGGAGGTGGAGGGCGCCATGCGCCACATTGGTGAAGATGCGCTCGGCCGCAGGGACGTCGGGAAGGGCGGCGATCGCCTGACACACCCCCGATGATGACGCAGCCAGCCCGGGCGCTGTCTGGGCTGGCGTGCCGGACGCGCTCGCGACGGGGGAGCAGGCGCTCAGCAGCAGGGTGATCAGGGCAGCGGTGAAGCGCCACGCCGCCGGTGAAGGGCGGGCCAGGACGCTGACCGGTGACCGGGCCGATATCGGAGCGTGCAGAACAGCCGACCTCCGGGCCGTCAGTGGCGCTTCGCGACCTGGGCCGTGCAGTCAGAGCACACCTCGCTCAGTCCGGCAAGGTCGTGCTGCGTAACGGGCTCCGCGTAGTTGCGGCCGCAGAAGGTGCGGTGACCGATGAGCTGACCGTCGCTCCAGCGCTCTGCCGCGGCGATGTGCCAGATATTCTCGTTGGCGCCCTGCAAGCCGAACGGAGGCTCGGGGCGAAGCTCTTCTGCCATTTGGCGAGTCTACGCGCCTTCCGCGTTCGCATCGAGTTCAGCCGCACCGCGCGGGTGCTCAGCCAATCCACGCCGAGAGCGCCTTCGGGTAGGGTTGCCGCGTGCAGCCGAATCCCGCGAGATGAGGTCCGCGACGCGATCCGCCGACATCGACGCGCCCGCGGAGACGGTCTTCGCCTTCCTGGTCGACCCTGCCAACCTGCCCCGCTGGATGGGCGGCATCGTCTCAGCCCAGCCTCTTACCGATGGACCCGTTCGCGTCGGCAGCACGGCCCGTGTGGTCCGTGAGCTGCTTGGCCAGCGGATCACCGCCGACGTGCGCCTGACGGCCATCGAGCCGGGCCGCCATGTGTCGCTCACCACGTCTGCCTCCGGAATGCGCGTCGACGCCACGCTCGACGTGACACCCCTCGACGAGCACCGCTCTCGCGTCACCTTTGCCATGGATGTCGAGGCCGAGAACGTGTTCATGAAGGCGGTTGAGCCGATGGTGGCCCAGGCCGCCGAGGGCGATGTCGGTTCAAGCCTGGAGCGGTTGCAGGCCGAGCTCTCCGGCGGGTAAGGGTCTTCGTCACCCGGCGGGTTATTACGCCACGGAATGCAACGGACCTTGAGGGAGGCGACTGGCTGGCTAGCAGCCCGGTTTATGCGCCAGGTGGTATGCATCGGCTACTGAAAGGCCAGCTGAGAGGCTCTCGACCGCCATTGGATTACCAGCCGTAATAGCCAGGCGTTCCACGCCGCGCGGCTTACTCCTGCGCCGGAAATTCGCAACAGCCGCTCAGGCGCTGATTAGTCCACATTCCGCGTGACGAAGCAGTCTGGCGCGCCGATGCCATCTGCATTCGCCCCACCAATCGAGGCCACGGTCCGTCCGGCCACGGTGCTTCGCGCTCCGGACGCTCCTGCGCGCGAGGCAACTACGCAGGCCTTGTCGAAGACCTACGGCTGATTGCCGCCGATGGGGCGAAACGCGGAACGACCGAACCC
>JALYLE010000170.1 GCA_030774375.1 Chloroflexota bacterium
CCGCTGAGGCGCCGAGTCCTCGCGATCCGCTCGTCGACCCTGGCGGGGCCATCGAGCACGTCGAGCCGGCCATCGCGTTGCCCAGCGAGACCGCCGAGCTGGAGACTTGGCTCTCCGCACAAGAGAACGTGGGCGTGGGCTGGGCGCTCGGCGAAGGGCGCCCACTCGAGCGGCGCCTGTGGGGGATCGCGCTCGCGGGGAACGACGGATCATCCTGGTACCTTCCGTGGCCCCAGGAGCCGGACGGGAAGGCGCAACGCCTGCCGGAGTGGTTCGTCCGAGAGGACCGCCCGCTGATCGGTCACGACCTGAAGCAGCTGATCGTGGCCCTGGCCAGTCGAGGACTTGAGGTCGCGGGTCCGGCGTTCGACACGCTCGTGGCCTCGTACATGCTGAACGCGGCCCTTCGAGCGCAGACGATCGATGATCTGGCCGCGAATCGCTTCGGCGCAACGCTGCCGCCGCGGCCGCCGCCGGCGGCGATCGGTGACGACGAACGAGCGACGGCCCGTCGTGCGGCCGGGGAGGCGCTGACCGCGCTCCTGGTCCGACTCGCGCTCCGGACGGAGCTTGCGGAGGCCGGGTTGAGCAGCCTCTTCGGCGAGGTCGAGATGGCGCTCCTCCCGGTGCTGGCTCGCATGGAGCTGGCCGGGGTCGTTATCGACCGCGAGGCGCTGGCCTCCATGGCGCTCGAGTTTGGAGCGCAGCTCGCGGGGCTCGAGGCGCGGATCCATGAGGCGGTCGGTCACCCGTTCAACATCGGCTCACCCAAGCAGCTCGAGCAGATTCTCTTCCACGAGCTGGACCTTCCCGCGACCAAGCGGACGCGGACCGGATACTCGACTGATGCATCGGTCCTCCAGGAGCTGCGCGACAAGCATCCGGTGGTCGGCCTGATCCTCGAGCACCGCCAGATCGCGAAGATGAAGTCGACCTACGTTGACGCCCTCCCCGTGCTGGTGGGAGCCGATGGGCGCCTTCACACCACTTACCAGCAGGCGGTGGCGGCGACCGGGCGCCTCTCGAGCATCGACCCGAACCTCCAGAACATCCCGATTCGGACGGCGCTCGGCCGGCGCATCCGGCGCGTTTTCGTCGCCGAGAGTGGCAGGCTCCTGCTGGCTGCGGACTATTCGCAGGTCGAGCTGCGGATCCTGGCGCACGTTTCCGGCGACCCTGGCCTGAAGGCGGCGTTCGCGGCGCACGAGGACATCCATCGGACGACAGCGGCGCGGGTCCTGGGAATCCCACCCGAGGAGGTGACCGCAGAGCAGCGGAGCATCGCCAAGATGGTGAACTTCGGAGTGGCCTACGGCATGAGCGACTTTGGGCTCGCTGACCGGCTGCACATCGATCGCGAGTCGGCGCAGAAGTTCATCGCCGACTACTTCGCGGCCTACGAGGGGATCCGGCGCTACGTGGTCGAGATGAAGATCCTGGCTCGCGATCAGGGGTTCGTCTCAACCCTGCTCGGGCGGCGCCGCTACATCCCGGAGCTTACCGCTCGGAACAGCGCGTTGCGCCAGGCAGGCGAGCGGATGGCGATCAACATGCCCATCCAGGGGACCGCGGCGGACGGCATCAAGATCGCCATGGTCCGCCTGGACGAGGTCCTTCGCGAGCGCCGGATGCGTTCGCGGATGCTGCTCCAGGTGCATGACGAGCTGGTCTTCGAGACCGATGAAGAGGAGCTGCCCGAGCTGGCGACCGCGGTCAAGGCGACCATGGAAGAGGCGCTCCCGCTCGACGTTCCGCTCACCGTCGACCTCAAGGTCGGGACCGACTGGGAGCAGATGGACCGATACGAGCAGACCGATGGTGGGTGGCGGCGCGTTCGACGTGGCGGCGAGGCGGAGCCGGCGGCGGAGGTGCTCGCCGACGAGGCCTTCGCCGACGTCGTCGCCTAGGTCGCCCGATGCCGGAGCTGCCCGAGGTCGAGACGGTCGCCCGCGACCTGCAGCGCCGGGTGGCCGGCGCGACCATCGCCGACGTCCACGTCGCGTGGGAGCGGACCATCCTGCATCCACTTCCCGTCGAGCGGTTCGTCGCCGAGCTGCGCGGCGCCACGATCCAGGGGGCCGGACGGCGTGCGAAGGCCGTGCTGCTGCACCTCGCCGACGGCCGGGTCATCACCGTCGCGCTGCGGATGACCGGCGCGCTCCTGGTGGCGCCCGGAGGGTCGCCACCGGACCCGTACGTGCGGGTCACCTTCCAGCTCGCCGACGGGCGTGAGCTGCGCTACCGGGACGTGCGCAAATTCGGCCGGATTGGGCTCTGGGAAGGCGGCGGGCTGCGTCGGATCACGGGTCGAGCGCGTCGTGACGGCTGGACGGCAGCCCGAGCGGCGCGGCGCCACGTCGCCGAGCCGCGGGCGCGGTATCGCGTCGGGGATGTCTTCGCGCGACATGGACCGGAGCCACTCGCCGCCAGCTTCAACGCGGCGCGCCTCGCCGATCGGCTGCGGGGTCGATCGGCACGGCTCAAGAGCCTGCTTCTCGATCAGTCGTTCATCGCTGGCGTGGGCAACATCTATGCCGACGAAGCGCTGTGGCGGGCACGCCTGCACCCGTTGCGCCGCGCGGACACGCTGACGCCAACGGAGGTCCGGCGCCTGCATCGGGCTATCAGGACCGTCCTCCGCCAGGGGATCGCCAACCGTGGGGCCACCTTCAGCGACTACGTCGGCGCGGATGGGGAGCCGGGCGAGAACGCGGAGCGGCTCATGGTTTATCGACGGACGGGCGCTCCGTGCCTGCGCTGCGGCCGGCCTGTGGCGCGGATTGTCGTCGGCCAGCGCTCGACCCACTTCTGCCCGCATTGCCAGCAAATACCAGGCGAGCGCCCGCTGGGACCTGCCTACGCGGAGCCTCGCCGGAAGGCGCGCCCATGAGTGTGAGGATGCGCCCATGAAAGTGATCGGGCTGACCGGGAACATGGGCTGCGGCAAGAGCACGGTGGCAGGAATGCTTCGCGAGCTCGGGGTAGCCGCGATCGACGCGGATCGGATCGCGCGCGAGGTACGCCAGAATGACGGCGAGGCGCGGGCCGCGATCACCCGGCGCTTCGGCACGATCGATTCGCGTGAGCTGGCCGGGATCGTCTTCGCCGACCCGGCGGCCCTGCGCGACCTGGAGGCGATCGTCCACCCCCGGGTGCGGGACGCCGTCAGGGCGCGATTGGCGGAGCTGGCTGCCGCAGGCGCTCCTGCCGCAAGCGTCGAGGCGATCAAGCTCCTCGAGTCGCCGCTCCACGATGCCTGCGACCAGGTCTGGGTCGTCACCTGCGACGAGGCTGACGCCATCTCGCGCATCGCCGCATCACGGTCCATGGACGAGGACGCGGCGCGGGCGCGGCTGGCAAATCAGTCGCCGCAGGCCGAGAAGGCGACCGCCGCCGATGTCCTCATCGATGGATCCGCACCAATCGACGAGACCCGGAGGCGAGTTTCGGCCGCCCTGGACGCGCTGCTCACCGGGGGCGCCTGAAACTTCGGAGCCGGCCCACTGGCCGGCTCCGAGTCGCGTCGAGGATCCGAGACTGTACCGCTATGGGCTGGCGGTTGAACCCGTCAGGTCGGCTCGCTGGGGGACACGGAACCTGAACTCGTCGATCAAGGTGTCGATGGTCGAACCGGTCGTCTTTGCGGTCCGGTCGTCCTGGTCCGGGCGGAGCGCCATCGTGAACTGACCCCCCGCGGCGGTCAGCTCAGCGATCTTCTCGGCGGTCGCCAGATCGGTGCGCACGATGTAGATCGTCCCGTTGCGCGCGAGCAGGGTCAGCTCCTGGATCGTCACCTTGGTCGATGGGCCAGGCACGAATTTGGCCTGCGCCTTCTGCGCCTCCTGCGAAGTCTGCCCGAGCTGCGGATTGATGGCCATCGTGACGATGAGGTCGACCCGTTGGCCCGGCTGCAGCGTACCGGCGACGGCGCGATCGTCCGGGACGGAGACCGAGACGGCTCGCAGGTCGGGCCCGTTGGGGTCGAACTTCACTCCGGCATCCAGGATCGAGTAGGCCTGGCCGGACGTGGCGGAGGCCAGCGAGTTGCGGGTCACCAGGTCATCTGTGGCGATGGGCACGCCTGAGATCCGGTTGAGCACCTCGTCGATGCGACCGAATGCGCTGGCATTGGTGGGATCGGCGGGGACGGTCCGCATCACGACGTCGCCCTCTTCGATCGGCTTCCGCGCGGCGATGTCGCGAGCGGCGACGACCACGCTGCGCATCTCAACCTTGGCCGAGTCCGTCAGGCCCGATGCTCGAAGCGCAACGAAGACGACCCCGCCGACGATCAAGGCGATCACCAGTCCAACGGCGATGTACAGCTTCGAACGCTTGCTGTTCTTGTCGGTATATTCGAGTTCCACGGCGCGACGCTCTCCTTAAGGGTTCGGGTTACCAGGGCATCAGGCGTGCGCGCTCCGCGCGCAGCAAGCTGTTGTCGTCGGCGGATGCGGTCACGCCGCTCACCGCCTTGACTCGGATGCTGTTCGAGTCGAGGTACGTGACCTGAAAGACCGCGAAGCCGATGATCTCGACGTAGGTCCCGCTCGAGGCACTCGTCGCCACGTAGATCGTGATTGGCTGGAGGTGGACCACGCGCTGTCCGCTACCGTTCGTACCAGTGCCACGCACGTTGAACTTGTAGCAGCCGGTCGCGAGGCCAACGGTGCTCACCCTGAGCGTGGAAAGGGTGCCCTGGCCGCTCGACGAAGGCGTCACGGACGACGAGCTCAACGTGATCTGGCCCGCCCCGATCGTCGCGGCACCATAGCTGCAGTCGGTGAACGAGCTCGCGTCGACCGAGAGTGCCACCGCACTGCCCGAGCCGCCCCACGCGCTGAGGCCGTTGCTCGCCGTCGAGACGTAGATCGGGAGCGAGACGCTTGCGCCCATGCTGGCGGCCGTCGCCGAGGTCGTGGAGGTCCCGAACGAGAAGTCACGGGTGGCGCCGCCGACCTTGACCGGCACCGGGAAGCGGCGGGATTGGAAATACGGGTCGCCGGAATGACCTTCGAGCCAGACCGTGTAGATGCCGGCCGGAATCGCATTCGTCTGAATGTTGCTCGTCGTGACCTTGGTGCCCTGCTTGGTCGGGATGAAGACGTCGCTCGACCAGGTCGGCATGTTCATGTGCCCGGCCGTCGGAGCGGCGGTCGATGGCGGGTCGACCGGAATCAGGTCCCAGGCCGGGTTCGAGGCGGCATGGTCGCCGTGCAGGTGGAGGGTGACCGTGCTGTCGAAGGCGTCGTTGCGGCTGACGGTGAAACTTGGCCCGGCGATGGGACTGCTGGTTGTGGTGGGCACCACGAACGCTGAAGGAGGCGCGATCGCGAAGTCGGGGATCTGCTGGACCGTTCCGTTGTACATGGCGAGCAGAAGCCGATCGCCCACGGCGTAGGAGGTGCTGAAGTTGCCGACCACCATCGGGGTGTCGTTTCCCTCGAGGGCGGCGACCTGGTCGTTCGGATCGGGGGGCGTCACGACCGCGGGGAAGCCCGGACCGCCGATGTAGCCGGTGATCAGGTAATCGCCCTCCTTGTCCTTGAGGATGTTTTCGCTCGACTGAGAGGTGACCCCGTTGTAGTAGACGCGCGAGGTATCGGACTCGAAGTTGCGGACGTCGAGGGCAACGAAGCCGCGGAAGGAGCTGTCGTTGGCCGCCTTGGAGTCTGGTCCATAAAGCTCGAACTCAGGCCCCGGCTGCGACTCGCTGGCCGGGGTACGCGCGTCGTAGCCCGTGACGCTCGCCGTGTCGACCTGTCCGGTGGTGGCGGTTGCGGCCGTGGCCGCGGTATCGATGAATCCGTTCCCCGGGCCGGGGGCGTTGATGTAACGCCGCGCGGCGAGCGGGATCGCCGGCCCGCCTTCGAACCCGCAGCGCGCCCGGGCGTTTGTCTCGAGCTCGCTGACCCCAACGACCCTCCCCACGGTGGCGTCGAGGCTCGACTTGATCGCGACCCGCACGACGCCGCTGCTGATGAGGATCCCGCTCTCCAGGTAGGCCGGGTCGCCCGCGTGCCCGCTGGTGTACACGCGTGCGGTGTCCGCGGCGATCGTGGCCCGTCCGGCCGACGGTGAACCCTCGATGTTGATCAGGGCAGTGCGGCGTGCGTCCGCAGTCGCGGCGGAATTCGACTCGCCCTGGGTGAGCCCGCGGCAGGCCGCCAGCGCGGCGGCGTCGGCCGCGTTCTGCACGTGCTGCCGCTCCGCGAGCTGGCGGCCAACGTCGATGGTGAGGCCGGCAAAGGCGAGCAGGATGGTGAGCAGGAGTGCCACGAGGATGAGCACCTGGCCCGCCGGCTCGCGGTCGTCGATGCGGCCGGCCATCAGTTGATCACCATGGTCACGGCGACGTGCTGGAGGAAGCGCCCGTTCGAGTCCGTGGACAGCATCGACCCGATGAACGGCACCACGATGTCGGATCGATAGGTGAGGCTGACGCGCATCAGGCACCCCTCGCGCGTCTCGGGAGTGCAGGTGGTGCTCAGGTCGGTCGAATCCGGACAGGGGGCGTCCGGTGTCGCCATGGCGGCGCAATAGGCAACCAGCAGGTCGCCATTCGCCTGCGTTTCGCCGGTCGACGTGGAGCAGATGCCGCCACTCGTCGTGGCGGAAAAGTACGGCGCGCTCGTCGTCTGCAGGCCAAAGGCGTTCTTGGCGGCAGTCAGCACCGCTGTACATCGCTGAGCGTCGTTCCAGCTGCGGTTGTGGCCGCGGTCGTAGACGTAGATGGTGCCGGCTCGCGCCCCTTCGCGGGCGGCGTTGGTG
>JALYLE010000171.1 GCA_030774375.1 Chloroflexota bacterium
CGCGAAAAGCGAAGACTCGTTTGAACTGCGCTACGCCGGTGCCGGCCAGCCCAGGATCCGCGCCGAATTGCTGTGGACGCTCTTCGCTACGTTTGTCTTCTTCGTCATCGACGATTACCCGCTGCGAGCCGTTCTCGCGGTCCACTAGTTACGGCCACCGACCCGACTCACGCAGTCGTAACGACCAGTCATGAGTTGGGCCGACGCATGCCAACACGCTGATTCACTACCGGTGCCTGGGCGCGAAGCATCCGGCACGCCTCGTCGCCCGACGCTCAGCCTGGTAAGCCCGATCTTTGCTCTCGTCAGCCGAAACCGGTCCGCCCAATCCGGGAATGTCTGAGCGCCTCGGCTGAGATTCGCTTGATGGTCCGAACATCCCCGTCCGCCTACGATTTGTCGACCGCGTGCTTGAGGGTGGCGAGGAACTCGAGCACGAGGAACGGCTTGTCGATCACGCCCGCGTAGTGAGCGGATTTGCTCCGGGCGCTCGTGCCGGCCTTGGCCTCGGCCGTCGCGGCCGGGTCCGCAGTGAACATCAGCACCGCCAGGTCGGGATGAGCGCGACGGATCGCCGCCGCGTCGGCCCAGGAGCGCTCATGACCAGCGGACCCCGGATCGCTGTCGAGGATGATGCACTGCGGCTTCCAGCGAATGATCGCGGCGGCGATCTGCTTGTGGTCGGCGATGGACACGTGCTCGTAGCCGGCCTCATCGAGCAGCTTACCCACGACCTTGCTGACCATCGGCTCGTCCTCTACAAGCAACACACACGGCTTTCCCACCGGATCGCTCTTCCGCGTCGGTTCCTCTTGTATCGGCATCAAGCCTCCAGCCAGCCATCCACTACGGCTGGCCTTCCCTATGACACGATGGTCGCGGTGCGTGCGCGCGGAGTCATGACCGCCTCGTCATGCCCTAGTCCCGTCAAACAAAAGCGCCTCGGCTCGGGAAAACGTGCGGGGTCCGAGGATGTTCTAGGAGGTCTTGGGACGTCTTGCGCCGCACCTGCAACGCGGATTTCAATGTTGTCCGGTGCTCCACGGCCGTTACGTTCTCCGATTTGCTCTGAGACAAGCAGCAGAAAGAAAGAAGAGCAGACTTGCGGGCTGGAGGCAACTCCGGCTGGCGCGCGTAGAGAGCAGGAAGGGGATCGATACGAGTCGCCTTACCAGCCTGCTTCAGCGATCACCATGGTGACTCCGGCGCACCAGGAGCTGGCGCGATGGCTCTTGGCGCAAGAGATGGACGATCGCCCCAACGCCAGGACGCCACTGGAGGCGGCCGAGCGTGTCGCCAGAAAGCTGTCTGCCGGCATGACCCTGCTGGTCTCCTCGGACGGTTACCGCGCGCTCCTCGGACGAGCGCTGTACCTCGCTCGGGCTGAGTACGCCGTCCTCGACGGGATTCGGGTGGGGACGTCCGATATCTATCTCGAGGGTCTGCGCGAAACGGGCGGAGCGTATGACGCTCTCGTGGCGTTTCTCGCTCATGTGATCGCGTTACTGGCGAGGTTCATCGGCGACGATCTGACTGCGAACCTCATCCGCCAGCGTTGGCCGGACGCGCCGCTAGGCGCGCCAAGCCTCCAGCGTAAGGAGAAACGCGCGTGAACGAAAGGACGGAGCGGAGAGTGGTCCCGATCCATCGCCTGACCAGCGGGGTGCCGGGCCTGGATGAAGTGCTGGGCGGCGGATTACCCGAGTACAGCCTCACTCTCATCGCCGGGTCCCCCGGCACCGGCAAGACCACCTTGGCGCAGCAGACCATGTTCAGCCTCGCCACAGCGGAGCGGCCGGCCGTCCATTTCACCGTGCTGGGCGAGCCGCTGCTCAAAATGCTCCGCTACCAGCAGCAATTCACGTTCTTCGACCCCGACAAGGTCGACCGCGTCGTCCGGTTCGTGAACCTGAGCGAGATCGCGATGGCGCAGAACCTCGACAAGGTGCTCGCGGCCATCGTCAGCGAGGTCGAGCGGACCAGTCCAGGCATTGTCGTCGTGGACTCCTTCCGCACGGTCATGCGAGCGGCGTCCGGCGAGCACAACATGGCGAGCTTTCTCCACCGGCTTGCGTTGCACCTCGCGACGTGGCAAGCCACGACATTCCTGGTGGGCGAGTACGAAACCGATGACGCCTCCAACGACCCGGTGTTCACGGTTACCGACGGCATCATCTGGCTCCACCAGAGCGTCGACCGCAACTCGATCGTGCGCAAGCTCCAGGTGGTGAAAATGCGCGGGCAGGCGCCGCTGCCGGGGCTGCACACGATGCGCATCACCACTGACGGTATCCAAGTCTTCCCGCGCATCCTCAAACGCGCCACGCCGAGCGGCCGCGCAAATCGCAAGCGGCGCCTTTCGATGGGCGTGCCCGAACTGGACAAGATGCTCGGTGGGGGCATCCCGTCGTCGGGCTCGGTCCTCGTGGTCGGCCCCGCCGGCTCCGGCAAGACCGCGCTGGCGATGCAGTTCGTGGCCGCCGGCCTGAGCAACCAAGAGCCGGCGGTCATCGCGGTGTTCGAGGAGCATCCCAAGGAATACCTTGTGCGCGCCAAGGCGATCGGCCCGGACCTGGCGGCGATGGTCGCTGCCGGCCTGCTCGAGGTGATCTACCTTCGGCCCCTCGACCTTTCGGTGGACGAGGCGCTCCTGGAGATCCAGAGCGCGGTCGCGCGAGTGAACGCGCAGCGTCTGGTCGTCGACTCACTCGCGGGCTTCGAGCTCGCGCTGGCGCCCACCTTCCGCGAGGACTTCCGAGAGTCGCTTTACCGCATGGTGGGCTCGCTCACCGGTTCCGGCGTGACCGTGGTCATGACAGCCGAGGTGCCGAATTCGTTCACCGACCTGAACCTCAGCCCGAACCTCGTGTCCTTCCTGAGCGACAACATCATCCTGCAGCGGTACGTCGAGCTCGATGCACGCCTCACCAAGGTGATGACCGTGGTGAAGATGCGGGGCAGCCAGCACAGCAACGAGC
>JALYLE010000172.1 GCA_030774375.1 Chloroflexota bacterium
CCACTCGGGCACGTCGCCGCGGCACGCGATGGCTGCCCCGCGAGGATTCGAACCTCGGTTCACGGATCCAAAGTCCGCTGTCCTGCCAGCTAGACGACGGGGCAGCAGGTCCGCCTCCGAGGCTAGCAGGTCGATCCCAATGAGGCAGAAAAATGGAGCGGAAGACGGGACTCGAACCCGCGACCCTCACCTTGGCAAGGTGATGCTCTACCAACTGAGCCACTTCCGCCCGTGTGATCCGATCTGCTCGCGCGAGCGATGGTGCCGAGGGTCAGAATCGAACTGACGACACCCGCCTCTTCAGGGCGGTGCTCTACCAACTGAGCTACCTCGGCCCGCCGGTTCGATCCGTGAGGTGCGGCCTCGCCCGTGGTCGCGTATCGGCCTCGGACGATAGCACAGGGCCTCATGGCCCATCAAGGCGCCGCCGGCCAGCCGCGAGGCGGGCGCAGAACTACCTGCCTTGCCCTCCATCCGAACGGGCGACGGCGTCCAGCTCAGGCGGGAAGGCGAGGCCCATCTGACCCGCGATGCGCTCCAGGATCCGGATCCGCTCTGGGATCGGCGGGTGGGTGTCCCACATCGATTTGGAGCGTTCCTCGAAGCTCTTGATGGGGTTCACGATGTAGAGGTGCTGCGTGGCGCGGTTCGCGACCTCCAGAACTTCGGGGTCATCGGCGATGGCCTTCAAGGCGCGCGCCAGTCCGATCGGGTTCCGAGTCAGATCGACCGATGACACGTCGGCGAGCTCTTCGCGACGCCGGCTGACGGCCAGCTGGACGAGGCGAGCGATGATCGGCGCGATGATGGCGAGGATGATGGCGATCACGAAGATGAGCGCCTGGAGTCCTCCTCCTCCTCCTCCGCGGTCGTTGTCGCTGCTGCGGCCGCGTCCGCCGCCCCAGAAGGTGAAGCGCAGGAAGAAGTCGGCGAGCAGCGCGATGCTGCCGACCAGGACCGCAACGAGCAGGGTGAAGCGAATGTCGAAGTTGCGGATGTGGCTCATCTCGTGACCGATGACCCCCTGCAGCTCCTCGCGGTCGAGCTTGGCGAGGAGGCCGGTCGTCGCGGCGATCGAGGCGTGCTGGGGATCGCGACCCGTGGCAAACGCATTCGGCGCGCTGTCGTTGATGACGTAGACGCGGGGCATCGGCAGTCCGGAGGCGATCGACATCTCCGTCACCACGTTGACGAACTGCTTGTACTCGTCCGGCGGGTTCGCGACGTCGATCTCCTTCGCACCGCTCGACGCCAGCACGAGCTGGTCACCCGCGAAGAAGGAGCCCAGGCTCAAGAGCACCGCGATGGCGACGGCGATCGCCACGCCGACCCACCCCACCCCGGTGGCGTAGCCGATGGCGCCACCCAGGAGGCCGAGGACGATCACGACCACGCCGACCAGCAACCAGCTCTGGCGCCGGTTGTGATCGATCTCGCGGAAGAAGGTGGTGGGCGCGGTCGATGCGCTCATGGGTTTGGCGTCAGGCGACGCGCCGCCGGACGAATCAGGTGTGCAGGCTCAGGTCCACCGCAGGAACCGCGGCGTCCGCCTCCTCGATCTGGAAGTAGTCCCGCGGGCGAAAGCCGAAGAGGCCCGCGAGCAGAGCGTTCGGGAACGTCTGGATGGAGGTGTTGTACTCGCGGACCACGCTGTTGTAATGCTGCCGCGAAAAGCCGATCTGGTTCTCCGTCGTGGTCAGCTCCTCCTGGAGCTGCATGACGTTCTCGTTGGCCTTGAGCTGCGGATAGTTCTCGACCAGCGCGAAGAGCTGGCGCAGCATGCCACTCAGCATGTTCTCCGCCTGTGCCGATTGCGCCGCGGCGGCTGGTCCTGCCGCTTGAGCGCTGACCGCGGCGTTGCGAGCATCGATGACCTTGGTCAACGTCTCCTGCTCGAACTCCATGTAGCCCTTGACGGCATTGACCAGGTTCGGAATCAGGTCATGCCGGCGCTTGAGTTGCACGCTGATCTGGTTCCATGCCTCGTCGACCATGTTCCGCAGGCGGACCAGGCCGTTGTACATGAAGACCAGGAACAGCGCGATGACCGCGACGACGATCAGCAGGATCCAATATCCGGGCATCGTTCCGCGTACCCTCCGTTGTGCTCGGGTGATTGGCCTCCATCGTACCAGCCCCTTCCTGGAGGGAGGCGAGCGGCGATGGTGGGCGGTGAGGGGCTCGAACCCCCGACCCCCTCGGTGTAAGCGAGGTGCTCTAACCAGCTGAGCTAACCGCCCGCCTGCGAGGCTAACAGAAACGCCGCGCCGGGCGCGGAGCGGCGTTCATCGGTCTGTGAAGTGGTGCCCAGGCCGGGACTTGAACCCGGATGGGTTTCCCCATACGCCCCTCAAACGTACGCGTATACCAATTCCGCCACCTGGGCTCGCTGGTACCGAGGGAGGGACTTGAACCCACACGACCTTGCGGTCACTAGGTCCTGAACCTAGCGCGTCTGCCTATTCCGCCACCTCGGCTCCGGCTCTCCGGTCGTCGTCCGGACGCGGGCCGATCATAGCAAACTCGCCTACCGCAGCCGGACCGGGGCGTCAGACGCTGTTCGTCGGCAGCAGGTTGAGAAGCGAGAAGATGACGAACAGGATCGCGAGCGCGATCGTCAGGCGGAAGAGCGTGCGTTCGATGCCACGGCGGCTGCGGTAGGCCGTCACCTCGCCGCCGAATGCACCGCCGAGCCCCGTCCCGCGCTGCTGCAGGAGGATCGCGGCGACCAGCGCCGCGGCGAGGATCATCTGGGCGACGACGAGTGGCTGCATGGCCGGCGCAGTATAGCCGAGGCGCCCCGGCGGTTCAGCTGGCCGAGCCGCCCGCCCCGCCTCGAATGAGGGTGTGGCCGGTCATCGATGGGGTCGGCGCGATGCCCATCAGGCCGCAGATCGTCGGGGCCACGTCGGCGAGGATTCCATCGCTGACGGCCGCCTCCGAGAGACCGGCGCCAACGACCAGGAACGGCACCGGCGACGTCGTGTGCTTGGTCTGCGGCGCCCCGTTCTCGTCGCGCGTCTCCTCGATGTTTCCATGGTCGCCGGTGACGATCAGGGCACCCGGGCCTGCCAGGACCGCCGGAGCCACGCGGGCCAGGCACCCGTCGAGCACCTCCGCCGCACCCACGGCAGCGTCCCAGACGCCGGTGTGCCCGACCATGTCGGCATTGGCGTAGTTCGCCACGATGAAGTCGTAGTCACCCGAGCCGATGGCGCCGACCACGGCGTCGGTGATCGGCTCCGCGCTCATCTCGGGCGCGAGGTCGTAAGTCGGAACGTCACGCCGCGACGGAACGAGAAGCCGATCCTCGCCCGGCAGCGGCTCCTCGACTCCCCCGTTGAAGAAATAGGTGACGTGCGCGTACTTCTCCGTCTCCGCGACGTGGAGCTGGCGGAGACCGAGGCGGGACAGGTAGGCCGGCAGGGAGTCGATCTCGAGCGGCGGGAAGGCCACCGCCACGGCCAGCTCGCCGGGCGCCTGGTACTCCGTGAGGGTTGTGACCAACAAGCTTGACGGCCGCCGGCCACGATCGAAGGCCGTGAAGTCATCGAGCGCCAGAGCCCGAGTCAGCTGACGAGCTCGATCCGCCCGAAAGTTCAGGTGAACGACGGCATCTCCGTCGGCGACACCGGCGAAGGAGCCGATGACCGTGGGGCGGATAAACTCGTCGCTCTCCCCTCGCGCGTATGCGTCGCGCATCGCATCCTCGGCGGAGGCGGCTCGTACACCGTGACCGTGGACGATCGCCTCCCAGGCGAGTGCGGTCCGCTCCCAGCGCTGGTCGCGATCCATGGCGTAGAAGCGGCCGGAGACGGTCGCGATCGTGGCGCGTCCCGCGATCCGGGCCTCGAGGTCGGCGAGAAAGCGGTCCGCCGATCGCGGCGGCGTGTCGCGACCATCGGTGAACGCGTGCAACAGCACGGTCTCGCCGCCGACCCCTTCCCGGTGCGCGAGCTCGGTCATCGCCACGATGTGCTCATCCACGGCGTGGATCCCGCCTGGCCCGATCAGTCCCATCAGGTGCAGGCGCGACCCGCGCTCGACGACGTGCTGGCAGGCGGCGCGGAGAGCGGCATTCTCGTAGAAGATGCCATCGGCGATCGCCTCGGAGATGCGTGGCAGGTCCTGCACGACGCGGAAGCCGGCACCGAGGTTCAGGTGCCCCACCTCCGAGTTGCCCATCTGCCCGGCCGGCAGTCCAACCGCGGCCCCCGCCGCTTCCAGCCGGCTGTGCGGCCATTCGGCGCACAGCGCATTCCAGGTCGGCATCCGCGCTGTGAGGAGCGGGTTGCGTGCCGGATCGTCGTTCAGACCAAATCCGTCGAGGACGACCAGGACCACCGGCCGGCGCCCATCGTCGGTCACTCGCGCATCTCCGCCGCGACCTGGACGATCCGTGAGAAGCCAGCGGGGTCGAGTGAGGCGCCACCCACCAAGGCGCCATCGACGTCTGGCTCGGCGAAGAATTCAGCCGCATTGGCCGCGGTGACGCTGCCCCCGTACAGGATCGGTACGTCCTCGGCGCTGGCCGCATCGGCCTCGCGCAGGATCGCGCGGATCTGGGCGGCGGCGGCTTGGGCATCGGCTCCGGAGGCTGGATCGCCCGTTCCGATCGCCCAGACCGGCTCGTAGGCCACGACCAGCCCGCTCCCCTGGATCTGCCGGAGACCCGCGATGGCGGCGCGCAGCTGGCGGTCGATCACGGCCTCCGTGGCACCCGCTCGGCGCTCGTCACGGCGCTCTCCAATGGCGGCGATCGGGCGGAACGCATGCGCTACCGCGCTTGCCACCTTGCGGCCGACGTTCTCATCGGTTTCGCCGGAGTACATGCGCCGCTCCGAATGACCGACGATCACCCAGCGGGCAAGCCCGGCGAGCATCAAGGGGGACGTCTCGCCGGTGAATGCGCCGCCCTCCTCGGCGGCCATCGTCTGCGCTCCGACCTCGAGCCGGTCCCCCACGGCTGCGAAGACGGCCTCCAGCCAGATGGTCGGCGGGCACACGACGCACAGCGCGGCGCTTCCCGCGGTCGAGTGGGCGATCGCCTCTGCGAGCGCCACGGCCTCTGCATGGGTCGGCGGGTTCATCTTCCAATTGCCCGCGACGAGCGGTCGGCGCGGTGCGCTCACCCGGCTCGCAACCGCGCGTTTCGCGCCTGGCCTGCCCGCGGGCTCCAGCCGGGCTGCCGGTTCGGTAGGCGCCGCCGTCGGGACGCAGGAGCAGCATGTTCCCCGCCTTCCGCCTGCTGGGCGAGGAGGACCAGGCGGCGCAGCCGATGATTCGCGGCTGAGCGACTGATTCCCAACGCGTCGGAGAGCGTGTCCAGATCGGACTCCGGGTGGAGCCTGCGCTGCGCCGCGGCCGCGCGCAGCCCCTCCGGCAGGTCACGCAGCCGGCCACCCATTTCGAGCGCGGCGATCGCCTGGAGCTGCGCGTCGGCGGCCCGAACCGTGCGACCGAGGTTCGCCTCCTCAGCGTTGAGGAGCCGGTTCAGTCGATTGCGCACTTCGCGAGCGACGCGTCCGGTCTCGAAGTCGAGCAGGCCGCGGTTGGCACCCGCCAGCTGCAAGAGGGTGGCGATCTCGTCCAGCCCCTTCAGGTACACCATCCAGCGCCCGCGGCGCTCCGCGAGGGCGCCGTGCGCGCCAGACTGGGTGAGCCGGCGAAGCAGCTCGCTCGCCTGAGCTCGTGTTCGGTAGACGAACTCGACGTGCGGCCCGTGCGCGCCCATCGATACTGATCCATTCCCGAGCAGCACGCCGCGCAGGAAGGACCGTCGGTCACAGGCAGCTGACGAGGCCCAGCTCCAGGTTCCGATCGCGGTTCCGTCGATGTCGATCACCAGGTGGTGGCGGCCGGGTCTGGACCCGCGGACGGCCGGCGCCTTTGGTGCCGTGACCGGAAGCCCAAGGGAGCCAGCCAGCTGGACCGCGATCCGCGCCGTGCCGTGGTCGAAGGTGCGCAGGCCCTGCCCGGCTCGATCCGCGTAGAGCAGGCCGACCAGCTCCGCGCGACGGCAGCATGTCCGTGCGGGGACTATCCGGGCGAGCTCGCCCTTGACCTCGCTGGCGACCAGCATCGGTCTGCGTCAGGAGGCCGATGCGGTCGGTCGCTGCAGGCGCCTCTGGCGCGGCCGCTCCATGCGGTCCTCCTGCTGCAACCGCATGAGCGCCACGGCGAGCTTCGCCGGATCATGCCGATGCGCATTCGTCGCGTCCACCAGGTCCTCCTCGACGATGACCACCGGCAGCTCCTCCAGGCGGCGGGCATCGATCTCGACGGGTTGTCCCAGCCAACCGTGTGGGCGCCGAGCGCTCCAGTTGTCGTTGATCAGCACGTAGTCGATGAGTCCCTCACCGACATGCTCGAAGAGTGCCTCGAGGTGGCCTGCCGCGGAGAATGCGCCCGTCTCGCCAGGCTGGGTCGCCACGTTGCAGACGTAAACGCGCATCCCCGTCGCCGCCGCGATCGCATCCCGGATGTCGCTGATCAGCAAGTTCGGGAGCACGCTCGAGTAGAGGCTTCCCGGACCGATAACGATCATGTCCGCCTCCAGGATCCGCTCGAGCGCCTCCGGGTTGGCGCGCACGTCGTCGGGCTCGATGAAGACGCGGTCGATAGGCTCCTCCGCGTTGGTGATCGCCACCTGGCCGTTGATCCGCCGGCCGGACGCCAGCCGCGCCGACAGGTTGAGCGGCACGCTCGTCGCCGGCAGGACCTGGCCGCGCACCGCGAGGACGCGATTCGACTCTCGGACCGCCTCCTCGAAATCACCGGTCACCGCGGTCATCGCCGCGATGAAGAGGTTTCCGAAGGCGTGGTCGTCGAGTCCCGATCCCGCCGGGAATCGGTACTGCATGAGCTGCGTCATCAAAGGCTCCGCGTCGGCGAGGGCCGCGATGCAGTTGCGGATGTCGCCGGGAGGAACGATGCCCAGCTGCGCCCGCAGCCGTCCGCTGCTTCCGCCGTCGTCGGCGACCGCCACGACGGCCGTGATGTTCGCGCTGTAGCCCTTGAGGCCCCGGAGCAGGGTGGAGAGTCCGGTGCCGCCGCCGATCGCCACGATCCGCGGTCCGCGCGCGAGGTAGCGCTTGGTGTAGAGCACCTCGAGCACGCTGTCGCCACGCGCCACGAAGGGCGAGATGATGCTGCGCATCAACCCCCACACGCCGATGCCGAGGACGAGCAGGCCGATGGCTGCGACAAGCGCGGCGCGCAGTGGACGCTCGAGGCCGGCGCCGGTGACCCAGAAGACGATCGAGATGTTGTCCGCCCCGAAGCGCCGGTAGAGATCGACGAGGAAAATCGCCGCACCGAGACCCAGGATCGTGACGCCGATGAACGCCAGCAGCAGCCAGCGTTTCAGGTGCATCCCCGGGTAGAGCCAGCGCGGCAGCCGCGGAAGGCGCAGCCTCATCGCTCGAGCTCGCGGTGGAAGACGGTGACCCGGAGCTCCGGACGATCACGCAGCTGATCCGCCAGCTCCTCGGCGAGGGCGATCGAGCGGTGATAGCCCCCGGTGCAGCCCAGCGCGACCGTGAGCCGAGACTTCCCCTCGGACCGATACGGCGCGATCGTCAGGTCGAGAAGCTCGCCGACGAGCTGCAGGAAGCGGCGGGCGCGCGGCTGCCCCAGCACGAATTCTCGGACCGGCTCCTGGAGGCCGGAGAGTGGCTTCAGGTCGGGGACGTAGAACGGGTTCGTAAGGAAGCGGACGTCGAAGACCAGGTCGGCGTCGAGTGGGATCCCGAACTTGAACCCGAACGTGACAATTTCGACCTCGAGAGCCGCAGCCGATCCGTCGCGTGGGGCGAGCGGAAAGAGGCGTTCGCGCAACTGGCCCGTCGAGAGGCCGCTCGTGTCGATTACCTGGTCGGCGAGCGAGCGAGTCTCGGCCAGGAGTCGCCGCTCCTCGGCGATCGACGCGGTCACCCCGGTCCGCCCGCCGAGTGGATGGCGATGCCGTGTCTCCGAGAAGCGGCTCACCAGCGTTGCGTCGCTCGCCTCGAGGTAGATGAGGCGGACCGGCGTGCCGAGGGCGGCAAGCTGCTGGCGGGCTGCTGCGATCGCTGGAGCGGGATCTCCGCCGCGGATGTCGAGGACCAGGGCGACATCGCGGTAGCGCTGCGGATCGGCGTTTCGAAGGTCGAGGAACTGGTCGAGCAGCTCGGGCGGCAGGTTGTCGACGCAGTAGTAGCCCAGGTCCTCGAGGATCTTCGCGGCCTGGCTCTTCCCGGCGCCGGAGAGGCCACTGATGACGAGGACCGTGCCAGATGCCGCGTCCCGCGTCTGCGCGTCGGTCGGAGGCAGCGCGGCCGGCGTGGCACGCTCGGTTCGTGCGCCGCCCCGTGGCGCCCGCCGTGTGCTGACCTGCGATCGCGCTGTGCTGCCCTCGGCTCGAGCCATGCTCCCGTTCTCCCCGGTGGGTCCGATCCGAGTATAGCCGTGCTCGCTCGCAGAACCGGGCGCCTACCCCTCCTCTAGGGGGCCCTTCGGCGCTCTGAGGCGAGGCCGGCGAGGATCCCCATGACCGTCGCCGCCACCGACGTGGCCAGGGCGTCGAGGTCGTACCCGCCCTCCAGGGCGAGGGCGACGCCCGGCAGGCCGACGCGCCCGGCCGTCGACCCGAGGGCGGTCGCGACGTTTCGATATCCGGCCTCGGTGATCATCAGATGTGCCAGCGGATCGTCGCGATGTCCGTCATAGCCGGCACTGACGACGATCGCCCCAGGTGCGAACGCCTCGGTCGCAGGAAGCAGCTCTTCCCTCCATGCTGCCTCGAACGCGGCATCGCCGCTCCCCGGCGCAAGCGGGCGATTGTGCATGCTTCCCGCGCCGGCGCCGCTGCCCCGATCTTGGGCGTCGCCGGTCCCCGGGTAGAACGGCGACTGATGGGTCGAGGC
>JALYLE010000173.1 GCA_030774375.1 Chloroflexota bacterium
GAGGGGAACCTCATTACTGGGGCATTACGGGCAGCTTACTGTGTGGTCGCTTCGGCAGACGAACGCGACCGCCCGGGGCGGCCGCGACGGGCCGGAGTATAGCAGCGGCAATCGGCGGGCGACAAGACAACACGGCTCGCCGGCCAGCGCCACGAAGCGACCGCCTAGGTCTCGTCGCGCCCCGGATCGCGGTCGTGCTGTTCCTCGCGCAGCTGGTCCAGCTCGCGCCGATCGGCATCGGTCAGATCGGCTGTGTCGAGCAGGTCCGGGCGGCGCTCCAACGTGCGGCGCAGGGCCTCGCGCCTGCGCCAGCGATCCACCTCACCATGATGTCCGGAGAGCAGGACGTCGGGCACACCCATCCCGCGGAAGTCCTCCGGACGGGTGTACTGCGGATACTCGAGCAGTCCGCCCGCGAAGGAGTCGTCCTGGTGTGATTCGGCCTCGATCACGCCGGGCACCAGCCTCGCCACCGCGTCGATGAGGACGAGTGCCGGCAGCTCGCCCCCGGTCAGCACATAGTCGCCGATGCTCACCTCGCGATCCGCGAGTGCTCGGGCACGCTCGTCGACCCCCTCGTACCGGCCGCAGACCAGCACGAGGTGCGGCTCGCCGGCCAGCTGGCGCGCCAGCCCATCGGTCAGTCGCTCGCCCGCGGCGTCGAGGAGGATGACGACGCCGCCGCCAGCCCTGAGTGGCTCGACCGCGGCGTAGAGCGGCTCTGGGCGGATCACCATCCCCGCTCCCCCGCCGTATGGATAGTCGTCGACGGACCGATGGCGGCCAAGCCCGTGCTCCCGCAGATCGTGGAGGGCGACCTCGAGGATGCCCCGCTCGACCGCCCGGCCGATAACGCCCGCACGCAACGGTGCGTCGAAGAGCTCCGGAAAGAGGGTGACGACATCCAGGCGCACGGGTCTACCCGACCAACTCGTCGGGCACGCGGATCACCATACGTCGTGCGTCTGGATCGATCCGGCGCACGACATCCCGGATCCCGGCGATGAGGAGCTCCGAGCCATCGTTGCGCTTGATGCGGTAGACCTCGGCCCCACCCGCACGGAATACCTCCTCGATGGTGCCGATGCTGGCGCCGGTTTCGTCGACGACGGCCATCCCTTCGATCTCGTGCCAGTAGAACGTATCGCCGGGCAGCGGCTCGGCCAAGGCCTCCAGGTAGCGGCCGACGAGCGCATCGGCCGCATTGCGTGTCGTGACGTCGTCGAGTCGAATGGCCGGGATGCGGCCGCCGCGTTCGACCGCGGCGATGCGTCGGGCGTGGTCCTCTCCCTCGAAAAAGACCACGGAACCCGGGTCGAGGTGTTCGGGCCAGTCGGTGAGGACCTCGATCCGCAACGTGCCGGTCAGCCCCTTGGCACCGGTGACCCGCGCGACGACGAGGCGCTCAGTCGTTGGGGACGATCTCCAGCTCTACGTGGACGCCGTCGCGGGTCCCCATCACGCGCAGCAGGCTGCGAATCGCGTTCGCGATCCTGCCGTCGCGACCGATGACCCTGCCCATATCCGCCTCGTCCACAGCAAGCGTCAGCTCCACCTCGCCGTCGCGGTCGGCGACCTCGACGTGCACGCCATCGGGATTGTCGACCAGGGCGCGCGCGACGTAGTCGAGAAACTCCTTCACGCGGATGCCTTTGCGGCGGCCTTGGCCGGCGCTTTGCGGGTGCGTGGCTTTGGCTTGGCGGCAGCGGCAGTGGCGTCGGCCGCGGCGGCCTCGCCGCGTTCGTTGAGGCCCGCCTGTCGAAGAAGCTTGGTGACCGTCTCGGAGGGGCGCGCGCCATTGCCGATCCAGCCGCGGATCCGCTCCGCGTCGAGCTTGACCGTGGCGGGGTCAGTGAGCGGGTCGTAGAAGCCGAGGATCTCGAGCGCCCGTCCGTCGCGAGGACGCCGGCTGTCGATCGCTATCACGCGATACGACGGGCGTTTGGTGGCGCCGACGCGCGACAACCTGATGCGTACTGCCAAGAATGCCTCCTTTCGTTCTGCGCCGATGGCCGCCTCAGTGGACGGTGACCACGGCATGGAATTCGATTGCGTCGTTGCGCGCCGGGGCCGTGAAGCCGATGGCGCCTGCGTGGATGAGCATATCGTGAACGTCGCCCGAGAGGTCGCCAGCGACACCCAGGGCCTGCAACAGTGCGATCGCTGGGCCGGCGTTGACGTACAGCTCGTTGCCCGCTCGCGTGCCGGCGAGCGCGAAGGTCTGCTGGTATGCCTTCGAGGCGGCGAGCGATTTCCCCGATGCATGAGCCGCGAGCACCGCTGCCACGTCGTCTGCGCTGAGGGAGAGGATGGCGACGCCATCGGCGGTCGCGTACGAAACCGATCCGACCTGCGGTACCGCGACGGTTGTGATGGTCACGCCCTGAGCTTGCGTCGTCGATACCGCCGAACCGCGACCGCGCAGCGCATCGGTCATACGGCCCAGCAGCGCCGTGGCCCCCCTGGCATCGCTCGGCCGCAGGAGAAGCTCGGCGTGCGGCGACGAAGCGCCCAGGCCCTGGACCGCGACAGCCGCCTCCCGGTCGAAGAGCGGCAGGAGGTCGCGATCGACGTCGATCCCGAGCCCAAGTGCCGCCAATGCGCGGAGTTGCGTCAGCGCCTGTGCGGCACTTTGGCCACCCGGAACGCTGCCCACCTGGCTCTCCGCCGTGGCCAGGGCCTGACGTGCTCCGAAGAAGACGAGCTCCGCATCCGTACCTTCCGGCATCCATTCCGGCAGGCTCGACGGCTCGCTGGAGAGCGCGAAATTCGCCTTGGCCGAGGCGTCTGCAGCGGCGATGTCGAACGGCGCCCGACCCACGATGTGCAGACCGCCGGGCTCTGCCACCAACGCCAGGCCGGCGCCCGTGTATCCCGGGAGCTGTTGCGTTGTTCCCGAAGAACGCGCGAGCGCGGCCAGGTCCAGGTAGGCGGCCGCGAGGTAGTCGGGCGGGAGCGCTCGGATGGCGCTCTGGAATCCTCGCTGGTCGGCGAGGGAGGATTTGCGTCCCTGGGCGACATCGATCGCGGCCCGCACTCGGCTGGCACTCGACGAGGCAAGCAGGGTTCGGTCGGCGATTGCGTAGGTCACCGGTTGAGTGCCGCAGGTCGTCACCAGGTCGACGCCCTGGTACTCCTCGGGCTTCGGCGTGGTGGTGCAGTCCACGGATCGCTTTGCCAGTCGATCGATGCCCTGCGTGGCGAGCGTGGCGTCCTTCACGTCGGCGATGATCAGCGCCGCAGCGGCAGCGTCGGTCGCGCCGCCTGAGGGCGAAATGGGCCCAACCGCCAGCGCGATCTGATCGCCGAGCCACGGCTTGAGGTCCGAGCGATAGTCGACGCCGGCCCGGTTGATGAGCTTCTGGACCAGCTCATCGAGGTTGGTGTCGATCGTCGCGCGGTCGCCGAAACCAGGCAGCTTCACGAGGATATCGCCCAGGTTCATGCGCTGCCCCGTCGATGGGTTCAGGTAGATCGTCACGTATGCCGTGGTGTCGGCGGGCGCGAGGCGGGCCGCGCGGTCGGCGACTGCGCCGAGAACGAATACGTAGCCGACGACCACCAGGACACCTACTGCGGCGAGCAGCGTGGTGAGCGCAATGACGAGCCGGCGCATCGGCCTCCTACCCGCGCCCGAAAAGGCCGCGCAGACCCGAGCCCTGGGGGAGCCGCCCCCCGCCAAGCGACTTCATGAGCCGCTGCATCTCGCTGAACTGTTTGAGGAGCCGATTGACGTCGGCGGTCGAGGTTCCGCTCCCCAGCGCAATGCGCCGGCGGCGGCTCGCCTTGATCACCTCGGAGTGACCCCGCTCGTAGGGCGTCATGGAATCGATGATCGCCTCGATCCGCTTCAGCTCACCCCCGTCGACCGCGGCCTGGGCGGCGCCCGCCATCTGCCCGGCGCCCGGGATCATCTGCAGGACCTGCCCGATCGGTCCCATCTTCTTGACCTGGGCCAGCTGGCTCCGGAAGTCGTCGAGCGTGAAGCGCGATTCGAGCATGCGCTGCGTCATGCGCTCGGCTTCGTCTCGGTCGACGGTCTCCTGGACCCGCTCGACAAGCGAGAGGACGTCGCCCATCCCCAGGATGCGCTGGGCGAGCCGGTCTGGATGGAATGCCTCCAGGCCGTCGGGCCGTTCGCCGGTGCCGATGTAGACGATCGGAAGGCCGGTCGCGCTCCGGATGCTGAGCGCCGCCCCGCCGCGTGCGTCGCCGTCCATCTTGGTAAGGACCAGGCCACTGATCGGCAGCCGGGCATGGAAGGCTTCGGCGACGCGGACCGCTTCCTGGCCGGTCATGGCATCGACCACGAGCAACGTCTCGCTGGGCGTGACCTCGCCGGCGACCCTGACGAGCTCGTCCATCATGCCCTCGTCGACGTGGAGACGGCCAGCGGTATCCAGGATGACGACGTCGGTGCCGCGCTGGCGTGCATCCTCCAGGCCGGAGCGCGCCACCTCGAGCGCCGGCGTGCCGCTCGACCGGGTGTGAACCTCGACGCCGATCTGGTCGCCAAGCTGCACGAGCTGGTCGACTGCGGCGGGCCGATAGACATCCGCGGCCACCAGGAGGGGCTTTCTCCCATCCTTGCGCAGGCGAACCGCGAGCTTCGCGGCGGTGGTCGTCTTCCCCGAGCCCTGCAGGCCGACGAGCATCACGACGGCGGGGCTGCCGGTCAGCGCGAGCTGCTGTCGCTCCCCGCCCAGGATCGCCATCAGCTCGTCGTGGACGATCTTGACGACCTGCTGGCCGGGGTGGAGTCCGCTGAGCAGATCGGTTCCCAGCGCAAGCTCGCGGACGCGCGCCACGAAGTCCTTCACGACGCGGAAATTGACGTCCGCCTCGAGCAACGCGAGACGGATCTCGCGGAGCGAGATATCGAGATCGGCTTCGGTGATCTTGGCCTGCCCGCGGAGCCGATCGACGACACCCTGGAGGCGTGCGGAGAGAGATTCGAACATTGCGGCTCGCTGAAAAGAACACGTGGGTGACGCCGCCGTTCGGCGCCGGGAGCCTGCGGCCGGCGAGTGGCCGGGCGCGAGACGGGCATGAATGCTAACCCAGGGACCCGCACGCGGCAACGGAGCGCCAGCGAGGGCCGAGCCGGCTAGGCCGTCAGGAGCCACTCCGCATAGGCCGCCGGATCGAACGGCGCGAGATCGTCGAGACCCTCCCCCACGCCGACGAACTGGATCGGCACTCCAAGCTGGGTGGCGACCGCGACCGCCACCCCACCCTTGGCCGTCCCGTCCAGCTTGGTGATGATCACGCCCGTCACGCCGGCTTCGCCAGTGAAGGCCTCCGCCTGGGCGATTCCGTTCTGTCCGGTGGTGGCGTCGAGCACCAGCAGCACGTGTCGGGGCTGATCCGGGAGGCGGCGCTCGACGACGCGGCGGATCTTCGTCAGCTCGGCCATCAGCGGCCCCTTGGTATGCAGCCGCCCGGCGGTGTCGATCAGGACCGCGTCCAGGCCGCGGGCCTCAGCGGCGGTCACGGCGTCGAAAGCGACCGCGCCGGGATCCGCCCCGGCACGCTGCGCGACCACCGGGACACCGATCTGGTCGCCCCAGATGCGGAGCTGCTCTATGGCGGCGGCGCGAAACGTATCGCCCGCCGCAAGCGCCACGGCCCGCCCATCCCGGGTGAGGCGAGCGGCGAGCTTGGCGATCGTGGTCGTCTTGCCGGTCCCATTGACGCCAACGAAGAGCAGGACCGATGGCGCCGGCCCGAGCTCGAACGTGCCCGAGCCGACGGCGGCCAGGCGAGCGGCGATCTCGTCGCGCAACGCGCCGCGGACCCCGTCAGCATCAGCGGTCCCGCTCGCCATCCGACCCCGCGCCGCCTGAACGAGCTCCAGCGCGGTGACGGCGCCGACGTCCGCGGCGATGAGAGCCTCCTCGACGTCCACCCAAGAGGCTTCACTGACCGAACTGCCGCTCCCGAAGATCGCGCGAAGCCGAGCGCCGATTCCTGGTGATCGGCCGCGAAGGCCGAGCGCCGCCAGCCCACCGGGTTCGCGTGAGGGGCGTTGCATCGGTCAGGCGATGACCGCGGCCGGCACGTCGCCCAGACGCAGCGAGACGATGCGGCTCACCGCGGCGTCGCTCATCGTGACGCCGTAGATCGTGTCGGCGACCTCGATCGTGGCCCGGTTGTGCGTGATCACCACGAAGTCGATCACCTCCGAGAGCCGACGGAGCGCGTCGGCGAACCGGGTGATGTTGGCCTCGTCGAGCGCGGCATCCACCTCGTCGAGGATGCAGAACGGAACCGGATTCACGCTGAGCATCGCGAAGAGCAGCGCAACGCCGGTCAGCGCCCGCTCCCCGCCGGAGAGCATTGCCAGGCGCTGGAGCCGCTTGCCGGGTGGCCGAACGACGATCTCGATGCCACCCGCCGTCTCGCCGTCCTGTCCATCGCTCAGCTGGAGGCTGGCCGAGCCGCCCGCAAAGAGCAGCTTCACGAATTCGTCGAAACGCTCGCCGATCGCCGCGAAGGCGGTCCCGAATCGCTCGCTGATCTCGCGGTCGAGGTGGGCCACGAGGTCCTCGATGGAGCCGATGGCGGCCTGCAGATCTCCCTCCTGCCTGGCGATCTCTTCGAGGCGGCTGGACAGCTCACCGTGCTCCTCGACCGCGAACGGATTTACCGAGCCGATCTGTCCAAGGAGGCGCCGGACGCGCTTCATCTCGGTGTCGACCGCGCCATCGTCGAGCCGTGCGAGCTCCACCGCGAGGTCGGGATCCGGCGCGTCGTCGCCCGGGTCGAGGTCGTCCAGACCTTCGATGGCCGCCCGCTGCTCGCGCCCCAGCGCCGCCAGAGCCTCGTCGTGGCGTGACGCCTCGATCTCCGCTGCCTGCGCCGTCCGCTCGAGATCCGCGATCTGCGCGCTCGCGTCCCCAATGCCGCGCTCGCCGCCCTGCAGCTCCTTGCGAAGGCGATCGCGCGCCGAATCCGCGCCGGCACGCATCGCGCCCGCCGCCTCGTCTTCATCAGCGTGGGTGCGAGCGGCCGCCTCCGCGCTGCCGAGCGCGAAATTTGCGGCTTCGACGGAGGCCCGCCGCGTCGCGAGCGTGGCGAGCACCTGGGTCCTCCGGCCCTCCATCGCCGCACGGTCACCGATGGTGCCAGCCCGCCGTTCCACTTCGTCGGCACGGTCGCGCGCCTGAAGCCACGCCACTCGCGACGCCTCGCGCTCCGCGGCGGCGGATTCTCGGATGCTGCGGGCGTCCTGCGCGGCCGACTCAAGGGTTGCGCGCGATGCATCGCCTCCACCCGCATTCTTCGCATCTCCGCCCGCGGTGGCTCTCGCCTCAACGTCCCGCGCTACGGCGAGTTCCTCAGTGATGCGTGTGATCTCCGCGGATGCCGCTGCGAGACGCCCAGCGGCCATGCGGGCATCGGTTTGTGCCAATCGCGCGACTTCCTGCGCGGCGTCCAACTCCCCGCGGGCCGCTGCCAGCTGACGCTGCGCTGCGGCCGCGGCTGCGACGGCATGCGCCGCATCGTCGGCGCTCGCACTGTACGCGCGCTCCCGCTCGACGAGCTCGGCGCCCAGTTCGCGGCGCTGAACGCGCTGCCGAACCTGCGCGCCGCCCAGAGGATCGGCCCTTCCCCGAAGGGCGAGGACCCCCCTCCCATCGGCGAGGTCGCCGTCCGCCGTCACCGCGCACCATCCCGGCGGCAGCTCGCCCCAACCGCTGACAAGCGAGGCGACGCTGGGCGCAATCACGACGCGCTCGAAGAGCCCCGGCATCAGCTCGCCATGCGCCGCTCCGTTACCCAGCCATTCGGCGAGGGTCCGGCTCCCGTCCACGGCGCTCAGGGCGGCACGGCGCTCCTGGGCACCCGGCGGCCTGCGCCTGTCTAGGAGGTGGACCTGACCTCGCGCCCCGAGCAGCATGGGGATGGGATCCTCGTTCCGCCAGATGAGCGCGTCGGCCAGCTCCCCGCCAGTGACCGCCTCGATCGCCGGCCATGCTTCCTCGGGGGCAATGACGTCATCGAGGAACGCCCGCCAACCAGCCTCGGTGAGCCGCTGGCCAAGCCGCCGGTCGCGGGTCGATCGCTCGTCCAGTGCCGCTAGCTCCGCCTGGAGGACCGCGACCCGTTCCGCGAGCTGCGTCGAGATCGACCGAGCTTTTTCGGCGGCGGCGTGCGCGGCAGAAACGCTCGCAGCGGCCGCGTCGTGCCGTCCCTGCGCATCAGAAGCGGAATGCGCCAATCGATCGGCCGTCACCGCGCTCCCGCGCTCCTCCTCGGACGCCTGCAGCTCGGTCTCAACCGCGGATGCCAGGTCGGTCTCCAGGCGAACCCGTCGCGCCGTGGTCGCTGCCTGGGACTCGGCCCTGTCAGCCTCCGCGGTCAACCGAGCCGCGTCGGCCTTTCGCGCCGTCGCCAGGCGCTCCTCGGCTGCCAGCATCGCGCCGTCCGCCGCCGCGAGCTGCGCGATGGCAGCTTGCCAGCGACGCTCGGCTTCGGCGGCCCGGTGGCGGAGCTCGATCACTTCCCCTTCGGCGTCAGGCTCCCGACTGGTCAGTGCTTCCTCGATGGACGCCAGCTCCGCCTCGTCCCGCGTCACCAGCGACGCGAGGTCCTCGCGTCGCACTTGGAGCGCCTCGAGGCGGGCATCGGCCCTGATCGTCGCCTCGCGGGTGGCCTCTCGTCGGATGGCGGCGGCGCGCGCCGCGGCTTCGGCTTCCCAGTACCGGGCCCCCGCGGCCGCGAGCGCCTCGCGTCCGGCTCTGACCTGGGCACGTGCCGCCTCCACCGTCGCTTCGGCCGCGGCTGCTCGCCTGCGCGCGTCGCCCAGCAGCGAACGGAGCGCCTGCTCGCGGCGTCGATGGGCTTCGAGGACTAGGGCTCGCGCACGTCGCCCAAGCGCATCGTGCTCCTGCTGGTGGTGCGCCTGAACGGCGAGCCGGCGCACCTGCGGGCGCAGCTCGCCGATCAGGTCGGCGACGCGCACGAGGTTGTCGCGGGCTGCCGCAAGCCGGGCAAGCGCCTCGTTCTTGCGTACCTGCAGGCTCTTCACGCCGGCCGCATCCTCAAACAGATGGCGCCGCTCCTCGGGGCGCAGCGAGAGCGCCGCATCGACCGTGCCCTGCCCGACGACGATCAGCTCATTGGCCGCCAGGCGGCCGTGCGCAAGCAGCTCGACCACGTCGCGCAGCCGCGACCGCGTCCCGTTGACCAGGTATTCGCCCTCGCCATTTCGGAAGGCGCGGCGGCCCACCGTGACCTCGGCGTAGTCGATCGGCAACCATCGATCGGCGTTGTCGAGGGTGAGGGTCACCTCGGCCAGCCCCAGCGGCTTGCGGTGCTCGCTGCCCGCGAAGATGACGTCATCGGCCCGTCGTGTGCGGAGCGAGCGATTCGACTGCTCGCCCAGCACCCACCGGACGGCATCGGCCATGTTGCTCTTGCCGCTCCCATTCGGGCCGATGACGGCGTTGACGCCCGGCTCGAAGACGAATCGGGTCGGTTCGGCGAAGGTCTTGAAGCCGTGGAGGCGGAGCTCCTTGAGGCGGCTCACAGACGTGATGGCGGCGCGGCGCCGGGAGCGTCGTATGCGGCGGACTCGTCGCCGAGCAGGTCGAGCGCTGCCGACGCGGCGTGCTCCTCAGCTCGCTGCCGACTCGACCCCTCGCCGAGGGCAAGGCGCCGGCCCTCGAGGACAGCAGCGACGGTGAAGACCTGGTCGTGAGGCGGCCCGATCGCGCTGACCAGCTCGTAGAAGGGCTTCAGATGTCGATGTCGCTGGGTCCATTCCTGGAGGCGGCTCTTCGCCGACTTGGGCGGTGCCGAGACGTCGCCCCCAAGGTCGATCCGCTCGCTGAAGATGCGACGCAGCCAGCCGCGCGTTGCGTCGAGGCCTTCCGAGAGGAAGATCGCGCCGGCGAGCGCCTCCATGGCGGCCGCAAGCAGCGATGGACGGGTGGCGCCGCCAGCCTCGCTCTCACCCCGGCCAAGCAGCAGGAACTCGTGGAGGCCGAGCTCGAGCGCCACGGCGGCGAGAGCATCGCGGTTCACGAGGGCGGCGCGTCGGGCTGTCAGGAAGCCCTCGTCCTCGTCTGGGAAGCGCTCGTACAGGAGGCGGCTGACGACGAGGCCGATGACCGCGTCACCCAGAAATTCCAGGCGTTCGTTATGGCCGGTGGCGGCGTGGGGATTTTCGTTGAAGTAGGAGCTGTGGACGAACGCCTGCGCAATGGCCTCCGGGTCTCGCAAGGTGATGCCGAGCTGCTCGCCCAGCTCCTCCAGGGACGCCTTGGCCATGGGGTCCGATCGCTACTGCTGGTGCTCCTCGATGTACTCAACGGCATCGGAGACCTTCTGGATCTTCTCGGCATCCTCGTCCGAGATTTCCATGCCGAATTCCTCTTCGAGGCTCATGATCAGCTCGACCAGGTCGAGCGAGTCCGCGTTGAGATCCTCGACGAAGGAGGCCTGAGGAGTGACTTCCTCCTCGTCAACGCCGAGCTGCTCGACGATGAGCTTCTTGAGACGCTCGAACGTTGTACCTTCGGCCACCGTCAACCTCCTCCGCCCGATGAGCGCGTAACGCTTCCCAGCACACCGTTTACGAGCCGGCGCGCCGCGTCCCCGGCATAGATCCGAGCCAGCGAAACCGCGTCGTCAATGGTCTCCCGGCTCGGGGTCGCGGCGGAGTATATCACCTCAAACAGGGCGCTCCGGAGGATCGTCCGCTCGACCCGACCGAGCTCGGATACGGGGATAATGGGCGCCAGGCGGGTGATCTCGGCGTCCAATTCGGCGCGGCGTTCGAGCACCCCGCCAACGATGTGATGGGCATGCGCGAGGACCTCGTCGGCCACGGCTCGTTCCCCCCCGAGCCGATCCAGGGCAGCATGCGCCTGCCGTGGCCGAAACTCCTCCTCGAACAGCGACAGGAATGCCAGCCGTCGTGCCTGTGCACCCGGACGCGATGCCAGCCGGTCCCCGCGCCGGCGCGAAACTCGGGGAACGGCCGGCTCGGACATCGGTTCAGTCCCGTTCGCCGCGGCCGAGGCGCGCTGCCAACCGCGCTCGCAGCTCGCCCCGGATCCCGCTGGTCGCCGGGTGGCTGTGGGTCCACTGCTCGATGAGCTCGGGAATGCGCGCATGCGCCGCCTCGGAGGCGGCGCCGATCGCGAATCCAATCATTCGCGCCCTTGCGCGGCCATGGGTGACGATGCTCACGCCGCGCACCCCGAGCAGCGGCGTGCCCCCGAATCGCTCGTAGTCGAATCGCCTCCGGATGCGGTCGAAGCCTGGCTTGAGGGCGAACAGGGCGATGGGCGCAATCGGTCCCTGCTGGAGGTCTTCGCGCACGGCTCGGAAGATGTAGCTGGTCAGCCCCTCGAAGAACTTCAGGACCACGTTGCCCACGAAACCGTCGCAAACGACGACGTCCGCCTGGTGAGCGACCAGGTCGTTGCCCTCGACGTTCCCCACGAAGTTCAGACCGGCATGCTTGAGCCGCTGGTGCGCCTCCATGGTTCGGCGATCACCCTTCTCCCCCTCCTCGCCAATGTTCAGCAGCCCCACCCGCGGCCGGCGCACGTGGAGGACGTGCTCCGCGTAGATTGAGCCCATGACTGCGAACTGGACCAGATTCTCCGGCTCGGAATCGACGTTGGCCCCCACGTCGAGGATCATGATCGGGCCGCTGGCGGTCACGAGGTGGGCACCCAGGGCCGGACGGTCGATCCCCTCGATCCGTCCCAGGCGGAAGACAGCGGCAGCCATCGTCGCACCGGTCGAGCCGGCCGACACGACGGCATCCGCGGTCCCATCACGGACGAGATTGGTGGCAACCACGACCGACGCGCGGCGCTTGGCCCGGATCGCGTTGGCAGGATGCTCCTCCATGCCGATGACGTCGGGAGCATCGACGATCGAGAGGCGCGCGGGGTGGCGGCGGTCGTAGGCCGCGATCTCCTCGTCGATGCGTGCAGCATCGCCCACCACGATCACCTCGTCGGCGTGCGTCGCGGCGTAGTCGATCGCACCCCGCACGACCTCACGCGGTGCGAAGTCGCCGCCCATCGCGTCGACCGCGATGCGCATCCTCGCTACGGAGCCTGGGCGGTCGGGTAGGTCAGCGTGGACCCTCCGCCGGCGTGACGACCTCCACGGGTGCGACCTCGCGGCCGTTGTAGTAGCCGCAGGTGGGGCAGACGTGGTGGGCCCGCTTCAACTCGTGGCAGTGATCGCACTCCACGAGGGGCGGCGCGCCGATCGCCAAGTGGGCGCGGCGTTCACCCTGACGGGCTTTCGAGACCTTTCGCTTGGGAACGCCCACGCGAATACTCCTGTGCAGGGGATGACGGGACGCCGAAGTATAGCCGGACCGACCGAGGGTGGCGAGCCGTCAGGTATCGTCGCCGCCGGCGTGGAATTGAGCCAGGACCGCGAGGCGCGGGTCGACCTCCTCGTCGCCATGGTCATGTGTGCCGACCTCGAGCGGCGCGCCGCAGACCACGCACAATCCGGGACAGTCGGGTCGGCAGAGCGGGTGCATGGGCTCCATCAGGCTGAGCTCATCGTGAATGACCGGCGCCAGATCGATCTCGTGATGGGCGTTGATGATGAGGGTGCCCTCGTCGGCTGGCGGCTCCGCGATCGTGGCACCGGTCTCCGGATCAAGGCTCGGAACGAACTCCTCCTCGATCGCGGCCGTCGGCTCCTCGACGTACGGTTCCAGGCACCGGGCACAGGTTCTGCGCAACGCGGCTGTCACGCGGCCCCGCACCAGGACGCCTCGGTTCGTCCGCTGGAGCCGAAAGGCGCCATTCAGCGGGCCGGCGAGCTCGAGGTCGTTCCCGAGCACGACATAGTGGTCCGTCAGCCGAACGTCGCGAGTGGCTCCGGTCGTCTCATGGAGCAGGCCCGCGATGTTGAACACGGTCATGACCGAGCGGGCGTTCCGGCCTTCTCCGGTGTGAGGGTCTGCGCGGAAGTTGCCTCTTCAGTGGGAGCAGCGCCTCGGTGTCGCTCGTCGAGCATGTCGATCCCGCGCTTGATGCTGGTGAGCGCCTTGATGCACTCGCCTTCGAGACGGATCAGGACGCCGGCTGCGTACTCATCCGCGCCGCGCCGTACCTCCCCCGCCTCGCGGCTGGCCTGCTCGATGATCTCGGCTGCCCGCTGCTGGGCCAGCTTCACGAGCTCACGTTCCTCGAGCATCTGGGCGGCCTGCTCCTGCGCCCGGGCCGCAATCTGGTCGGCCTCATCGCGCGCGTGTTCGGTGATGCGGGTCACTTCCTCGGTGATCCGCTTTGCCTGACGCACTTCGTCAGGCACGGAGATGCGCAGCTGGTCTACGAGCTCGAGCATGGCCGCCTGATCGATGACGACGTTGTTCGTCAGCGGCACCCTCTTGGCCGCGGCGACGAGGGACTCGAGGCGCTCGACGAGGAACAGGATGTCCGTGGCCACGCCCTCCTTCGGATTGGCGCCGATTATAGCCTCGCTCGGCCTGAATCCCGGCTCTTCCGCCTCAGAGTGTTCGTCACCCTGCCGCGGCGGCCAGGGCCGCGGCGACTGGGTCCGGGACCATGCCGGAGACATCACCGCCGAAACGGGCGACCTCCTTGGCCAGGGTGGAGCTGATATATCCAAACTCGAGGGCCGTCATCAGGAACGTCGTGTCGATCTCCGGCGCCAGGCGCCGGTTCGTGTGCGCAAGCTGAAGCTCGAATTCGAAGTCGCTGATCGCCCGCAGTCCGCGGACCACGAACCCGGCGCCATGGTGCCGGGCGAACTCCACCGTCAGCCCGTCGAACGACTCGACCTCGATCCCGTCTCCGAGGTCAGCGGCCGACGCCCGGATCATGGCGATCCGCTGGTCGACCGTGAAGGCTGGCTGCTTGCCCGGATTGGTGAGGACGCCGACTACGATCCGATCGAAGAGGCGGGTTGCTCGGTGCAGAACGTCGAGGTGTGCGTTGGTGATGGGGTCGAACGACCCTGGAAAGACGGCGACGCGGCTCATCGACCCCTCCCTCTCCTCCTTGCTCATAGCGCGCGCTCCAGGAAGGTCAGTGTGGTCTCTCCAAAGCGCCGCTCGCGCCAGCGAGCGAAGCCAGCCAGGTCAGGAGGTGGCGTTCGCCAGAAGTGCTTCACCACGACCATCGCACCCTGCGGCAGGATGGGCACCAACCGCTCGAGCGGCGCGAGGATAGCACGCTCGTCGTACGGCGGATCGAGCACGACGAGGTCCCAACGCTCCGGCTCGGCGCTGCCCAGGAAACGCAGGACATCGGTCTCGTGCACCTCTGCCCGCGCCGCCAGCTTCGTCCGCTCGAGATTCCTGCGCAGGACAGTGACTGCCGCGCGCCCCCGTTCGACGAACGTGGCGAGGGCAGCGCCCCTTGATAGCGCTTCGATACCGATCGCCCCGCTCCCCGCGTACAGGTCGAGCACCCGACCGTCGAGGACTCGATCGCCCAGGATGGCGAAGAGGGTCTCCTTGACGCGATCGGTAATCGGTCGGGTGGACCGGTCGCGCGGTGCGGCGAGCGGAATCCCCCTCGCGACGCCGGCGATCACGCGCATCCGACCGCCGTGCGGCGCATCAGGCCGCGTCGCCCTCCTCCGTTCGCGGCGCGAAGTCGTCGCGCAGGCGCACGAGCTCGGGCCGGCCGGCAAGTCCTGGATCAATCGAGACGAGCTCATCCGCCAGGCCACGCGCCCGCTCGGCGAGGCGCAGGTGGCGCGGCTCGAAGAGCGAGGCAACGCGCAATGGTGGCAACCCTGATTGGCGGGTCCCGAGCAGGTTCCCGGCGCCACGCAGCTCCAGGTCGGCCTCCGCGATCGCAAACCCATCGCTCGACGCGCGCACCACCTCCAGGCGACGGCGCGCCAGGTCGTCGGTCGCGTCCGAGACGAGGATGCAGTAGGACCGATGGGGTCCGCGCCCGACCCGCCCGCGCAGCTGGTGAAGCTGCGCTAGGCCAAAGCGCTCAGCGTCCTCGATCAACATCACCGACGCGTTCGGCACGTCGATCCCGACCTCGACGACCGTCGTGGCCACAAGCAGATCGAGCTCGCCCGCGGCAAAGCGGGCCATCGTCGCGTCCCGCAGCTCAGCGCGCTGCTGCCCGTGAATCAATCCGACGCGCAACCCGGGCAGGGCTCGCCCCAGCCGTGCGGCCTCCGCTTCGGCCGACGCCGCGGTGAGCGCGTCGCTCTCGACGATCAGAGGGACGACCACGAACGACTGGCGGCCCCCACCGGCCTCGGATGCGATGAACGATTCGACTCGCCCCAGCGCGCTCCGGTCCCGGATCTCGGTGCGGATGGGTTGACGACCGGGCGGCATCTCCCGGATGGTGCTGATCGAGAGATCACCGTAGACGGTCAAGGCGAGGGTCCTCGGAATGGGCGTCGCCGTCAGCGCCAATAGGTGGGGCTCCAGACCGGCGCCCTTCGCCTGCAGCGCGGCACGCTGCTCCACCCCGAAGCGGTGCTGCTCGTCGACGATCGCAAGGCCAAGCCTGCGGAACGTAACCGCCTCGCTGATGACCGCGTGGGTACCGATCACGACCTGCGCCTCCCCCGCCTCGATCTCCTCGTGGATCTGGCGCTTGCGCGCCGGCGACAGGCTCCCCGAGAGAAATTCGGATCGGACGCCCTGGGCCTCGAGGAGCGGCGCGAGGCCGTTGTGGTGCTGGCGGGCCAGGATCTCCGTTGGCGCCATGAGGACCGCTTGCCAGCCGGCGCGGCAGACCGCGGCCAGCGCGATCGCGGCAACGGCCGTCTTCCCGCTCCCTACGTCGCCCTCCAGCAGGCGCCGCATCGGTCGCTCCGATGCGAGGTCGGCGGCCACGTCGTCCACGGCAGCACGCTGGTCGGCGGTGAGCTGGAATGGAAGTGCCTCGATCAGCGATGCCAGCTCGTCGGGCGCGATGGCCACCTGTGGGGCGTGCATCGTCCCGCGCGCTACGCGCGCCTGGGCCAGCACCAGCTGCAGGGCGAGCAGCTCATCGAAGGCGAGTCGATCCAGCGCCCCGATGACGTCCGCCGGATCATCAGGGAAGTGTGCCGTACGGAGGGCTGTCGCGAGATCGACTAGCTCCCCTCGCTCGCCGGGTTGGAGTGGGTCCGGGACGAGGTCGATGAAGCGATCGAGGATCCGCGCCAGCAGCTCCCGCAGCCGGCGCTGGGTGACACCCGCGGTCAGCCGGTAGACCGGGACGACCCGAGCAGTGTGGATCGATTCTTGGCCGGCCTGGCTGAATTCGGGAGAGAGGAACTGCGGTCGCCAGCCGCGATAGATGACCTTGCCGCTCACAATGACCTCGTCACCGGCCTGGATCCGTCGCTCGACGAACCGACGCCCGAACCAGATCGCCTCCGCGCTCCCTGTCGGGTCGGCGAGTTGGGCAATCACGCGCTGCGGCCGGCGTCCGAATCCCGGCTCGGTCTTGACGTCGGTGACGCGCACTCGCGCCGATTGCTTCTCGTCGTCGATCAACTCGCCGAGGGGCCGCAGGTCGCTGAAATCGTCGTAGCGGAACGGCAGGTAGAAGAGGGCTTGGCGGGCGGTGGCGATTTCGAGCCGGGCGAGCAGAGCCGAGCCGCGGCCTAGTTCCGGCATCGCACTGCGCAGCGGACGGTCGAGGTCCTCGTGGACGAGGGGCCGTCGTGCGATGGTCGATGCCGTCACCGAGGCCGCCCCAATGAGCAGGCGCGTTGCATGGCCCGATCCTAGCGTGCTAGGATTCCGGCCGTTCCGGCGTCGCCGAGCAAGGTGCGCCGGTTCGTTCGTGATTGGAGAACCGATGGCCCGTCAATGTGAGATCTGCGGAAAGAAGCCGATCACCGGCTGGAACCCGCAGTCGGTTGGGATGAACCGCAAGCGCGCCCTGCGGCGCTGGCTTCCCAATCTCCAGCCGATGACGATCGAGCGTGATGGCCGGACGCTGCGCATTCGCGCCTGCTCCCGCTGCCGGCGGACCGCCACCAAGGTCTGACCGGTCGCGCGTCTCCCGCGAGCGCGCCGGCTACCCGGCGCCGAGGTCCGTCTCCGAATCGAGCGTCAGCGTGAACGGGCCGTCGTTCACCAGCTCCACCGACATCGTCTCGCCGAAGCGACCGGTCGCCACCGGAACCCCGGAGGCCTGCAGCCGCTTCACGAATCCCTCCAGGAGCGCGACGGCGTCGTCCGGCGCGGCGGCTCGCCCGAAGCCCGGCCGGCGGCCTCGTCGCAGGTCGGCGAGCAGTGTGAACTGGCTGATCACGAGGAGCGCCCCGCCGGCGGCCGCAAGGTCGAGGTTGGTGCGACCCGAGGCATCCGGGAAGTAGCGTAGGCCAAGCAGCTTGTCCGCCATCCGCTCCATGACCGCGGCCGTATCGCCCGTGGCGACCCCTGCCAGCACGACGGCTCCGCGGCCGATTGACGCAACCACGGCCTCCCCGACGCTCACCTCAGCGC
>JALYLE010000174.1 GCA_030774375.1 Chloroflexota bacterium
GCCAAGGCCGTCCGATTCGAGCTGTTCGAAGGGGGGCATGGCGGGATCGAGTGGCGCTACCCCATCGCGGTGCGCTGGCTCGTGGAACGCCTCGCGCCCTAGGCGGCGACGACCCGGTTGCGGCCGGCGCGCTTCGCCATGAACAGCGCAACGTCGGCCGTTCGGAGCAGGACCTCGCGCGTCGGGTTCTCTTCGTCGAGGGTGGCGCAACCCGCTGAGACGGTCACCCGCAGCGGGGCTTCGTCATCGCCGGCCACCTGACGCTCCGCGATCTGGGCACGGACCTCTTCGGCGATGCGCTGCGCATCCTCCAGCGTGGCGCCGTCGAGGACCGCGACGAATTCCTCGCCGCCAAAGCGCGCCACGAGGTCGCTGGCCCGGAATCGGCTTGCCAGGACATCGCTGAACGCGCGCAGAACCGCGTCCCCGACCTGATGGCCGTGGAGCTTGTTGAACGACCCGAAGTGGTCGAGGTCGAAGAGGATCACCGACAGCGGCCGCGCACCGCCCACACGCTGACGCCGGTGAGCGGCAAGCAGCCGATCGAGGGCCTCGTCGAAGTAGCGGCGATTGTGAAGGCCGGTCAGCGCATCGCGGATCGCGAGCTCCTCCACCTCGGCGTGCAGGAAGGCGTTGGCAACCGCCAGGGAGGCGTGCCCTGCCAGGAGGGCCATCGCCTCCAGCTCGAGCGGCCGAAAGTGCGCCTCGGGATCCTTCCGTGCGATCGCGATCGCGCCCAGCACGTCCGTTCCTCGCTGGAGCGGGATCCCGGCTCCGGTTCGGACCACGATGACGGAATCCGGCGACACCGTCGATGGATAGGAAGCGGGGCTGAACTTCTCGTCGACGATCATCTTCCGGTCGTGAATCGCCCGGCCCGTGAGGCCCTCGCCTGGACGGACCTCGGTTCCGGCGATCGAGGCATCGGCACCCTTGGCGGCCCGAATCAGGTATCGCCCCGTGGCTGGGTCCTGGGTGGTGACCACCACGAGGTCGGCGCTCACCACCCGGTCGGTCCACTCGACGATGGTGGCGCACAGCTGACCGAGCTCCAGCGATCCGCTGAGGGCCTCGGTGAACTCGTGCAAGTTGCGGAAGAGTGCGCCGCGCTCTGCGAGTGCCTTCCGGTCGGCGGAGAGCGCGACCACCGTCGCCACCCGGTCCGCAAGGACGGCTATGAGGTCGCGATCGGTATGGTTGAGTGGCGAGGTCGATTCGACGTTCAGGATGCCGAGCAGCTGATCCCCGATAACGAGTGGCGCGCAGATCTCGCTCACCACCCCTTCGTGCACCGCGACGTATTCGGGATCCTCCGTGACGTTCGGCAGGTAGACGAGCTGGCGGCTCGAGGCGACGCGTCCAACGATGCCGCGCGTGGCGGGGATGACTTCTGGCGTGCCGGCGTCGTAGTTGCGTTGCGAGCCGCGGCGCAGGACCTCGCCATCCCAGAGGTAGATCGAGACGTACCGGTAGCCGACGCGATCCACCAGCACGCCAAGGACACGGTCGAGGAGTACGTCGTCTGGGCCTCCCGCGGCAACCAATCGCCCGACTGCCTCCATCGCCGCGATCTGACGTGAGCGGCGCCGCTCACCGACGAGCGCCGAGCGGAGCTGTCGTCCCGCCCGCCTGCGCTCACCCATTAGCTGCCGCGTGGCCATCGCCAGCACCACGGCGACCCCCGCATACCCCACACCGCGCAAGGCCACGGCGCTGGTGCTGCCAAGATCGCTGATCTCGGGCGCAAGGAAAATGGCCGACGCCAGGAGGCCAAGGACGATCCCCTGCCGGAGCCCAATGGCCGCGGCAGCGACCACCACGGGGAGGTAGAGGACGGCAAGCGGGCGGACCTCCCCGCCGACGGCGTCGGTCAGGAAGGCGACGTAGAGGAGCCCGACCGCCAGGCGCAGGAAGGACCATCCGAGGTCGGTCAGGAACCGGCGGCTCGAGGGGATCAGTCCCAGGATGGCCTGGATACCGATGAAGGCGATGCTCAGCAGCAGTGCCGCCGCCACGTCACGAGGGTTGCGCTCCAGGATGGCGACCACCAGGGCGATCGGAGCGATCGACGCGGTGTAGGTGAAGTAGAGGTCACGCAGCAGACGGCGTGCCAGCCAGCGACGGGCGGATCGGCTCCGCCGGGTGCGCCGGGATGGAAGCGCCGTCGCGGCCGGCGCAGGGTGGCCCGTCATGCGGCGACGACCCTACCGGACCGCACCGCACCGGGACCATCAACCGGAAGTACCGGTCCGCGGCCACGGGGCGCCAGCTCTCGAATGGCGCGCAACCTGCGATACGGGGACTGGCGCCTGCCGGCGCAGAGTGCAAGACTGCACTTCCCCTCGGAGGGAACGATGCACATCGACGGTCAGATCGGTGGCTGGGGCAGGTCGGAGGATCTGCCTCCTACGTCGCCGTTCCCGCCCATCGCCGACTACGCCTTCCTGTCCGACTGCGAGTCCACTGCCCTGGTCGCCCCGAGCGGGAACGTCGAGTGGCTCTGCCTGCCGCGGATGGACTCCCCAAGCGTCTTTGGCGCCATCCTGGACCGCGATGCCGGCGGCTTCCGGTTCGGCCCGGCCGAGATCTTCGTTCCCGCCGCCCGGCGCTACCTGCCCGGGACCATGGTGCTCGAGACGAGCTGGAACACGCCAACGGGCTGGGTCATCGTGCGAGACCTCCTGCTCGTCGGTCCCTGGCGCCACAAGGAGGATCGGTCCCGCTCCTACCGCCGGGCGCCGACGGACTATGAGGCAGACCACATCCTGCTGCGCCACGCTCGGTGTGTGAACGGTGAGGTGCAGCTGACCCTCGACTGCGAGCCGGTCTTCGACTACGGGCGGACCATCGGCAGCTGGGAGTGGACCGGCGAGGGCTATAACCAGGGCATCTGCCGCGCGGAGGGAATCGAACCGGCGCTGACGCTGACGAGCGACCTGAACATCGGCTTCGAAGGTCCTCGCGCGCTGGCTCGAACCCTGATCAAGGAGGGGGAGACCCGCTTCTGTGCCATCAGCTGGGGCAAGACGGCCCCGCCGATGTCCTGCGCCGAGTCCTATCCCCGCCTGGTGTGGACCGCGCATCACTGGCAGCACTGGCTCGCGCGCGGACATTTCCCCGACCATCCGTGGCGCTCGTATCTCGAGCGCTCGGCCCTCACGCTCAAGGGTCTTACCTACGCGCCCACCGGAGCAGTGATCGCCGCCGCCACGACCTCGCTGCCAGAGACTCCCGGCGGCGAGCGGAATTGGGACTACCGCTACAGCTGGATCCGCGACTCCACCTTCGCGCTCTGGGGCCTGTACACCCTCGGCTTCGACTGGGAAGCCAACGACTTCCTCTACTTCGTGGCCGATGCGGCGGGAACCAAGGAAGAGCTGCAGATCATGTATGGCATTGGCGGAGAGCGGGAGCTGACCGAGCGCATCGTTGAGCACCTTCACGGCTACGAAGGTGCGCGGCCGGTGCGCGTCGGCAATGCGGCGTACAAGCAGCGACAGCACGACATGTGGGGGGCCGTCCTCGACTCGGTCTACCTCCACACCAAGTCGCGGGATCGGCTCGACGAACGGATCTGGCCCATCCTGGCCAAGCAGGTGGAGGCGGCCATCGCCAACTGGCGCAAGCCGGACCACGGCATGTGGGAGGTCCGCGGCCCCGCCAAGCATTTCACCTCCTCGAAGGTGATGTGCTGGGTGGCGGCGGATCGCGGTGCGCGGCTGGCGCGGCTTCGTGACGACCAGGCGCTGGCCACGCGCTGGCAGGCGGCAGCCGACGAGATCCACGCCGATGTGTGCGCCAACGGCGTCGATAACCGTGGGGTCTTCACCCAGCACTACGACACGGACGCCCTCGACGCTTCCCTCCTGCTGCTGCCGCTCCTCCGCTTCCTGCCCGCCACGGACGAGCGCGTGCGTCGCACCGTTCTGGCCATCGCCGACGAGCTCACCGAGCACGGGCTTGTGCTCCGCTACCGAACGGACCAGACCGATGACGGGCTCCACGGCGAGGAGGGAACCTTCACGATCTGCTCGTTCTGGCTCGTCTCAGCGCTGTGCGAGATCGGCGAGCTGGAGCGGGCGCGACGCCTCTGCGAGAAGCTGCTGTCGTACGCAAGTGCCCTGGGCCTGTACGGCGAGGAGCTGGACCCCGAGACGGGTCGTCATCTTGGCAACTTTCCGCAGGCATTCACGCACCTGGCTCTCATTAACGCGGTGATGCACGTGATCGGGAAGGCACGAGCCGAGATGGCGGGCGCACCGCTCTCCCCGGAATGGGTCGCGACCCCAACAGACGGTACCGCCGGGCGCAAGGGACCTACTCGGCGGGCGAAGTCGGCCGCGACCTCGGGCGACGGGAACCGTTCATCCAACGGCGCCCGCTCGGGCAACGGCGCCCGCCCCAAAGTTCGGAGCCGCCCCCGCCGCTGAGACGGGCTTCGCTACCGTTGGCGGATGCACCCCTTCCGGTTTGGCGTCACCGCCAGTCGCGCCCGATCAGCCGAGGCCTGGGCGGCTCTGGCCCGTCGCGCCGAGGAGCTGGGCTACGCCACGCTGGTGATGCCCGACCACCTGGGCAACCAGTTGTCGCCCATCCCAGCGCTCGCCGCAGCCGCGACTGCGACTCGCACGCTGCGCATCGGCAGCTTTGTCTTCGCCAATGACTACCGCCATCCAGTGCTCCTGGCCCGCGAGGCGGCGAGCCTGGACGTGCTCTCCGGTGGCCGCTTCGAGCTCGGGATTGGTGCCGGGTGGCGCACCGACGACTATCGGCAGCTGGGGATGGCCTACCAGCGCCCCGGACTGCGGATCGAGCGGCTGGAGGAGAGCCTTCGGATCCTGAAGCGACTCTTCGCCGGGGAGCGCGTGACGCATGACGGGACCAATTACCAGCTTGACCGCGCACGCCTTGCCCCGCTGCCGGTCCAGCGTCCCGCCCCACCGATCCTCGTGGGGGGTGGCGGACCGCGCCTCCTGCGCCTTGCCGCCCGACACGCGCAGATCGTTGGACTGCTGCCGCAGTTCGATCCGAACGGTCGACCCATGGTCACCCAGGGCACCGAGGCAGCAACCGAACGGAAGGTGGCGATCCTGCGAGAGGCGGCGGGGAGCGGCTTCGAGACCCTGGAGCTCAACGTCCTCGTCACCGATGCCGGGATCATCGGTGCCGGGGGCAGGCCGCTCGCATCGGTGGGCGCAATCGCCAAGTCCGGTGCGCTGCGACTGGTGGGTGGTTCGCCTTACGTGCTGTACGGGACGCTCCACCAGCTCCGGGAGCAGCTGGAGCGCAGGCGGGACCGGCTGGGGATCAGCTACTACGTGTGGAGTGCTCGGCTGATGGAGCCGATGGCGCGGCTCGTCGTCGAGCTCGCGGGGCGCTGAAGAACCTAGCCTCGCAGCATCGCAGCGTCGTCCGGTCCTTCGGGCTCGTCGCGCTCCGGCTCCGGCTCCCCGAGCTCGTCGGTGGCTTCGGCCAGCTCAGGACCTTCAAGCACGCCAAGGCTTGGAGGGCCGTCCGTTCCTTCGGGCTCATCGGGACGCCAGGGCGCCGCCCACGGATACCGGCGGCTCGCGACCTCGAGAACGCGCAACATGTCGGCTCGGGCGCGCTGCAGGTCGCGCTGCATCTTTTCGGCCTCGCCCTTGGCCCCGTGCTCCGCAGCGAGCTCATCGCGGATGGAGCTGGCGACCCGGCGGTAGGCCTGGATCGCGTCATTCGCCGCCCGGGTGATCTGGTTCGTGGCGTCGCGCAGCCTCAGGAGCCGCTCCTCGGGACGGGTCGCGGCCGCAATCTGCGCGTCGAGGGTCGCATTGAAGGCCTCGATCCGGGCGGCCACGTGCTGCACGGTGCGCAGGGCGGCGCGCCGGCGCGCGAGGCGACTCGCGCTCATGCCGCTGGTCATGTGGTTAGCGCCGAACGGCGATGGTGATAGAGG
>JALYLE010000175.1 GCA_030774375.1 Chloroflexota bacterium
GGCAGCGTGTCGCGTTTCCGCCAAAACACGACACGCGACTCCGCTCTGTCGCGCTTTCAGGAAAGGGCGGACAGGAGTCCGTTTGTACACCTTGGGTGGAGCCCGCGCTAAGTTCCCGCCCGCCGAAGCGCCCGGGTCAGATGCAAGAGCTGTGCGAGATCGAGGGTTTCGGAGCTGAGAGTGATGGTTGTTCCCTCGCGCTCGAGCTGGGACACGGGTTTCCATCGGTCGCCTGTTGAAGCTCTCGACGTCGCCGCCGCTCATCACTGCAAGTTCGCGAGACGCGCTCGTGGCCACTCAGGAGAGTTCCCCGGTTCGAGTCCGGTTCGCCGGACCTAACCGGACAGCTTTCGGTCGATCACGCACCGAGTATCGCAGCGAGATGGTCGCGGCTCGGTGAGGCCCAGGTAGGCGGGTTCGCGACTCAGAGCGAGGCGAAGCAGGCGCTGCAAGCAGAGACTCACGCCGCTGCGCCGCCGCAGCGGAATCGATTCGTTGAACGCACACTCATCGAGCGAAGCGCGCGCACCCATCGCGGCGTGAGAGCGCGCTCGGCCAGCCCGGCTTTCGAAGGCCTTGCGGGAGGGCTCAGCGAGCCCTAATCTGAATCGATCTCCAAGTTGCATTAGTGGTCCGCTATGGACGTCGCCACCAACCGCCCGGTCCTTTCAGAGCCATACACGGCACTCGCCCGCGCGACCGGGATCATCGGGATCGTCTTCATGGTTCTTCTGTTTGGCCCGATCATTGCGCTCTCGACCGCGGGCGAGCCCCCGCTCGATGCCACCCCGTCCGAGGCGGTGAAGTACTTCGGCAACATCGAGGCGAACTGGGCGCAGCTGGCGATGGCGGCCTCAACGCTCGGCTGGATCGGCAGCCTCTGGTTCTTCGTGGCGTTCGGCTACTTGCTCCGGCGTGTCGAGGGAGATCCGCCCTGGCGTTCCACCATCGCGACTCTCTCGGGCGCGCTGCTGGCGGCGTACGGACTGGTTGGCGTCAGCTTGGAGGCGGCCTCGCTGCACGGGGGCAAGATCACCCCCGACGTCGCCGACTTCGCGTTCGCGTTCGGCAGTGTCGGCTTCGCGAACGCATGGATCGCTGTCGCGAGCTTCGCACTCTGTTCCGGCTGGGTGGTCCTCTCCACACGAGCGCTCGAGCGCTGGATGGGCTGGTGGCTCATCGTCGCCGGCCTCGGCCTAGTGGCCGCCAGATTCGTTTGGACGAGGGAGTTGTGGACCGTGCCGTACCTGCTGTTCTGGGTCTGGGTTCTGGTGCTCAGCATCCGGCTGATCCATCGGCCCAACCTGCTCGATCCCGTGGAGTCCTGACGGAGGCAAGACAACGCGCGCCTTCACCTGCAGATGCTCGTGGGCCGGTGTCTCGACGTCCCAGCTCTTCTGTGCGTTGGGCGCCAGCTCGCCGCCCGTCGCCCGCTGGACGAGCAGCTCTGCGTAATCTCCCGCCGGCGCGTTGCTCGAAGTGCGTCGCTGTCGCTGTTTGGCGGAAAGGCGACAGAGTCGTCCTCCAGTCGCAGCGTTACATCGTGACGGTTCGGTCGCTCTCGAGCGGCCAGTAGTACTGGTCCTGATGCCACGGGGTGGGCCCCCCACCGGGCTTCTTGAACAGGGCCTGGTCGTGGTAGAGCCGCACGGCAGTGACGCCCAGCAGTTCGGCTGCGATGCGCGCGAAGCGGCGCGCGTGAACCCAGCCACCGCCGGGTCCTTCTTCCAGATGTCGCCGACCTGGATGAAAGCCTTGCCGTAGGTGTCGCGTTCGTCGAGGGCCCGCTTCTCGACGGTGTTGCCGAGGGTGGCCTCGCGGATCAGCGGCCGGTAGGCGGCGACCTCGCCGGGCGCGGCCACCTGGCGCAGCAGCACGTGCCCGTCACGCTCGAAGTCGCGGCGCGCGTCGCCGCTCAGCCTGTAGGGGGCATCGAGCTCGGGCAGCGCAGTCGGGGCGGGTGCCATTGGGTGTCCTCCAGCTTTTCGGGATGTGGGTGGTGGTCGTGGGGGTGGGGTGCGTAACTCGGTCTTGGAGATCGGCCGCCGCACGACGTCGTCGGCATCTTCCCCAACGACCGCTCAGCGATCCGCCTCGCCGGCGCACTACTGATCGAGCAGAACGACGAATGGCTCGTCGGCCGCCGCTACCTCTCAACCCGAGCGAGAGGAGGTGCGCGCCCTCCAACC
>JALYLE010000176.1 GCA_030774375.1 Chloroflexota bacterium
CATGTAGACCGACACGTCCGAGGCCACCGCACGATCCTGGAGGGTGCGGATCATCTCCAGCCCGGTGCGGTCGCCGACATGCGCCAGGCGCGGGTGCGAATGGCCGCCGAACGGTCGCTGCAGGATCTTGCCGTCACGCGTCCGATCGAAGACGGCGCCCCAGCGCTCGAGCTCGCGCACACGCTCGGGGGCCTCCTGAGCGTGGAGCTCTGCCATGCGCCAGTTGTTCAGCATCTTGCCGCCAAGCATGGTGTCACGGAAGTGGGTCTGCCATGAGTCCTCGGCGGCGACATTGGCCAGGGCAGCGGCGATTCCGCCCTCGGCCATGACCGTGTGTGCCTTCCCGAGCAGCGACTTACAGACCAGACCGACCGAGGCTCCGGCCGCCGCCGCCTCGATTGCGGCGCGCAGGCCAGCACCGCCGGCGCCGATGATCAGGACGTCGTGGGGGTGCGTCTCGTACGGCACACTCCCACCGGTCACAGCCTGAGCGCCGGATCCACGATGACCCCCGCCGCCAGCAGCCGCACGAAGAGGTCGGCCAAAGCCACCGAGACGAGGCTGACCCAGGCCCATTGCATGTGGCTCGCGTTCAGGCCGGTCAGCCGTTGCCAGATCTGATAGCGGGCGCGGGTCGCTGCGCTGCACGAGAAGCAGTCGAGCTTTCCGCCCGCCACGTGACGGAGCGAATGGCAGGAGAGCGAGTAGCCGCTCAGCAGGGCGGCGTTGACAAGCAGCAGCACCCCGCCCAACCCGATCCGCAGTTGACCGGTGTTCACGAACGACGCGAGGGCATCGACCCAGAGGAAGAAGAGCGGGATGAAAGCGAGGTACAGGAAGTAGCGGTGGATGTTCTGCAAGATGAAGGGGAAGGCGCGCTCCATGGCATATCGGCGATGGATGGTCGGCTCCCCCACCGCACATGCCGGCGGGTCGGCGAAGTAGGAGCGGTAGTAGGCCTTCCGGTAGTAGTAGCAGGTCGTGCGGAATCCGAGGGGGATCCACAAGATCAGGATCGCCGGCGAGAACCAGGCTGGGAGGGCATCCTTGAAGATCAGGGGTGAGAAGAAGGGCGAGAGGTAGCCGTCAACCTCGTAGGGGACGTGGAAGATCGGCTCCCAGAGCAGGGCCGAGAAGAGCGAGTAGGCGATGAATGACCCAAAGCCGGCGGCGATGACGCCAGGCACCAGCCACCAGGCGTCGCGTCGGCTGGTAGCCCCGAGACCCTGTTGAGCCGTTCCCTGTGGACGCGTCGTCGGGGTCGCGGTCATGCTCGGTTCAGCCCCTCATTCATCGGTTGACCTGCACACAGCACCGCGAGCGGGTGCTGACGAACGGACGGCTCGGATTCTAGCTCAGGCCTCCGTCGGGGGCCGCCAGGGAATCGACCCGAGGTTCCCTCAGGCAGGCGGATGAACCCGAGCGGCAACCGCTGCGGCGAACTCGCGAGTGCCGGCGGTGCCCCCCAGGTCGCTGGTGACCGTGACTCCCTCCGCGATCACGTCGCGGACCGCGGTCTCGACCGCTTCGGCGGCATCGGTCTCGCCCAGGTGACGGAGCATCAGGGCTCCGCTCAGGATCAGCGCCGTCGGATTAGCCTTGTTCCGCCCGGCGTACTTGGGCGCCGATCCGTGGACAGGCTCGAAGACCGCCGCCCTCTCACCGATGTTGGCGCCGGGCGCCACCCCAAGCCCGCCGACCAGACCGGCGGCCAGGTCGCTGACGATGTCGCCGTACAGGTTCGGGCAGACGAGGACGTCGTACAGCTCGGGCTTCTGGACGAGCTGCATGCACATGTTGTCGACGATGCGGTCCTCGAAGGCCACACGCCCGGCGTAATCGGCCGCCACCTGCTGACAGCTCTCCAGGAAGAGGCCGTCGGAGAGCTTCATGATGTTCGCCTTGTGGACCGCAGTCACCTTCGAGCGGCCGTTGCGCACCGCGTACTCGAACGCGTAACGGGCGATCCGTTGGCTGGCGGCCCGGGTGATGATCTTGATGCTCTCGGCCGCGTCCGGGCCTACGCGATGTTCGATGCCCGCGTACAGGTCCTCTGTGTTCTCGCGGACGATGACGAGGTCGACATCGGTGTAGCGCGACTCGACCCCGACCATGCTGCGCGCCGGCCGGACGTTGGCGTACAGGTCCAGGGCCAGGCGCAGGCC
>JALYLE010000177.1 GCA_030774375.1 Chloroflexota bacterium
GGGCTCGACTCGATCTCGAAGCTGACCTTCTCGCCCCCGACCAGGCGGTCGAACTCCAGCGATCGGTCGAGGCCATCACGGTGGAAGAAATAATCCTTCCCGTCCTCGCCGGTGATGAAGCCGAAGCCTCGGTCAGAGATGATCTTCTTCATCGTTCCAGTTGCCATTGGGCTTGTCGTCCTCGCATCTTCTCGAACAGTCGTCGGCGCACGGCAGGTCGAGAAGTGGACCATGACCACGCGAAGACCGGACGGCGTACGTCCGGTCTTCCTAGTGTACTCGCAGTTTTGGGGCTTGTGACCTACATGATGCCGACGACGTGACCCTCAGGATCGGCGAACATCGCAACGGTCGTGTCCTTGGCGACCTCGGTGAGTGGCATCAGGACGCGCCCGCCAAGCTGCGCTACGCGGTCCAGGACGCCCTGCGGGTCGTCGGTGTGCACGTAGAACGTCGCCTGACCGCCGGAGCCATCGGGTGAGGCGCCGATGCCTGCGGTGATGCCGTTGTCCTGGCGGAACATGCCGTAGCCGCCCGGATTATTGGTGTCGAGGCTCCAACCGAAGGCGTCGCTGTAGAACTTCTGAAGCTTCTCGCCGTCCTTGCCCGTGACCTCGACGTGGATGACCTTGGTCGCCATGTTTGATCTCCTCTGGCTTGTTCCCGCGACCTGCATGGCCGTTCGGTGGCTGCCCATGCGACGAACGAGAGGCGTTGCAATCGACAGTCCGGACTATCCGGCTTCACCGGCATCGGCTAGGCTGCGGAGCGCATGAATCAGGTCATCCAGATCGCCATCAACGCGATCGCGTTGTGGGCTGCGGTGAACATCGTCCCTGGGATGCACTTCGCCGGCGAGTGGTGGAAGCTGGTATTGGTCGCCATCGCCTTCAGCCTGGTGAACACGTACGTGCGCCCCATCCTGCGCGTGCTGACGCTGCCGATCTCGGTCCTGACGCTCGGCATCTTCCTGATCGTGATCAACGCCCTGATGTTGCTCCTGGTGAGCGCGGTTTCGGAGCAGCTGAAGCTTGGATTCACCGTCGCCGACTTCGGCGCTGCCTTCCTTGGCGCCATCGTGGTCGCGCTGGTGGGCTTCCTCCTCGCCGTGCTGCTGGTGCCGGCCCGGACCGCGGGTCGCATCTTCTGACGCACGCTCCTGGCACCGACTGACCGATGGCCGCGCCTCCTCTGAGGGCGCCCGACCAGCCGTATCCGCCGCCCTGGTGGGCGGGCCGGATGCTGGTGGTGGCCGCGGCCGTGCTGATCGGCCTCATCGGTCCATTGGTTCTCTTCAACCCGTGGTTCGTCTCGCTGGAGCAGGCTCGCAACGACGTGCCGGCGCGTCTCGGCGCGAGCCAGGCGGAGGTCGACCGGGTGACCGGAGGAATCCTGTGCGACCTCCTTTTCAGCTGCGACGACTTTGGTCAGGCGATCAACGGAGGACCGCCACTCCTGACCGATGACGAGCGCAGCCATATGCGCGATGTGGGCAACCTCGTGCGGAGCCTCTGGGTGCTCGTGGGGCTGGCAATCGTCGGGGTGGCGCTGGCCCTGCGCGCCCTGCGCCAAGATCGGCGTCTGATCGGTCGCTTGCTGATCGCCGCGGGCGGGCTGCTGGGGGCGGTCGCGTTCATCGTGGCGGCTTTCTTCGCGACGGCCTTCGACCAGGCGTTCCTCGCTTTCCATGAGCTCTTCTTCCCGCAAGGGAACTTCCTGTTCGGCCCCGATTCGAACCTGCTGCGCCTCTTCCCGGAGGGCTTTTGGTTCGAGGCATCGCTGGTTGCGGGGAGCACCATCGTGCTCGCCGCGCTGGTGGTCAGCGTGGTTGGCTGGCGACTTGTGCGAGGATCCGCCTGAGATCGGTCCGCGGACGCCCTCGGCTACACTCGCGCCATGGGCTCGACGTTCAAATTGGGCCGCGTGATGGGGATCTCCATCGAGCTGCACCCATCCTGGCTGGTGATTGCCTTCCTGGTCACTTACCTGTTGGCGGCGGTCCAATTCCCATCGACGTACCCACACTGGGCTCCTCCGCTGTATTGGGGCGTCGCCGCGCTCACCGCAATCCTTTTCCTGGGCTCGGTCCTGAGCCACGAGCTCTCGCACGCCGTCGTCGCCCGTCGCTTCGGCGTCAAGGTCACCGCCATCACGCTTTTTGTGTTCGGTGGAGCGGCGAACCTCGAGGAGGAGCCCAAGCGCCCGCGCGATGAGGCACTGATCGCTCTCGCGGGTCCGCTGTCAAGCCTGGTCGCTGGCGGCGCGCTCTGGCTGGTCTTCCTACTCGTGAGTCAGCCCCAGGCGGAAGCGCTCCTCGGCTGGCTTGCGGTCATGAACATCTCGCTGGGCGCCTTCAACCTGGTACCCGGCTTCCCGATGGACGGTGGGCGAATCCTGCGCGCCCTCCTCTGGCGGCTGCGGGGCGACCGGTTCGCGGCGACCCGGAATGCGGCCGCGGTTGGGAGGCTGTTCGGCTACCTGATCATCGCCCTGGGCGTGCTCATCGCCTTCTCGCCGCGCGGTTTGCTGCCCGGCATCTATCTCGCCCTGATCGGCTGGTTCCTCTCGAATGCTGCCGAGGCGGCCGTCGCCCAGATGAGCGTGGAGCGCTCGCTGCGAGGGGTCAAGGTTCGCGACGTCATGGATCCCGACCCGCCGTCGGTCACGCCAAATGAGTCGGTGAATGACCTCATCCACGAGCGGATGCTGCGCGGCGAGCATCGGACATTCCTGGTCCGCCACGACGATGGTGGGCTGGCGGGGATCGTCACGCTGAGCGACGTGCGGCGCACGCCCCGCGAACAGTGGGAGGAGGCGCGCGTAACGGACATCATGACCCGCTTTGGTGACCTGGCCACGGTCACGCCCGATGACGAGGTTGAGGACGCCCTGCGCCTCCTCTCCACCAAGGGCGCGAACCAGCTTCCCGTCCTCGGCGAGGGACGGGCAGTGGCGGGACTTTTGACTCGGTCGGCGATTACGCGACTCATCGAGACCCGCCTCAAGCTGGGCGTCTGAGCGCCATGCCAATGCTGAGCCTGGACGAGGCTTATCGGCGCTTGCTTGTACGCGCGCACCAGACGAACGGCGAAACAGTTGGGCTCGACCAGGCGCTGGGTCGGGTGCTCGTTGAACCGCGGGTAGTGGCGGGTAACGATGTTCCCCCGTTCGCGAACAGCGCGATGGACGGCTGGGCTCTCCGATCGGCCGATACACCTGAGGCTCTGCAGATCGCCGGCGAGGTGGTCGCCGGGGCGGCCGAGCCCCCCGTGGTCCAACCAGGCCAGGCGATCCGCATCTGGACCGGGGCGCCCCTGCCACATGGCGCCGACGCCGTGGTTCCCCTAGAAGACGTCGAGGAATCCGGCCCGGTGGTGCGCGTGCCGCCCACCACCCCGGGGGCCTTTGTGCGTCTGGCTGGCAGCGACACGCCGGCGGGCACCGAAGTTTGCCTGACGGGAGCGCTCACGCCCGCCGCGATCGCCGTCCTTGCCTCGCTTGGAGTGGCTGAGGTCGTCGTCCGCAGGTGCCCGGTTGTCGCGATCCTGTCGACCGGCGACGAGCTCGCGCCGATCGGTGCGCCACTCGGCCCCGCCCAGATCCATGACACCAATGGCGTCGCGCTTGCGGCCGCAGTGCGCGAGGCGGGAGCCCTCCCGCTCCTACTCGACCCGGTCGTTGATGACCCCGCTGCGGTCGAAGCCGCGTTGCGCACCGCATCCAAGCAGGCGGATCTGCTGGTCAGCTCGGGCGGAGTGAGCGTGGGACGCCACGATCACGTCCGGACCGTGCTGGAGCGGCACGGCAGCCTCGACTTCTGGCGGATTGCCGTCCAGCCCGGGAAGCCGCTGGCGGTTGGCGCCTACGGCGGCGTTACGGTGATCGGTCTCCCGGGGAACCCGGTGAGCGCACTCGTCACGTTCGAGCTGTTCGTGCGGCCGTTCATTCGCACCATGCTCGGCCTGGCGGGCGATGGACGCCTGCGGCTCTCTGCCCGTCCGGAGACTCGCATCCCCAAGGACCCAGACCGTCGCGCCTTCCTGCGCGTCAGGGTCTGGCGCGAAAAGGGCGAGACCTACGCGCGCGCCACGGGCGGGCAGGGATCGGCGCAGCTGCGACCGCTCGCCGAGGCAAACGCCCTGCTGATGGTGCCCGAGGGGGAGGAGGCGGCCGATCCGAACCGCTATTACGAGGCCATCGTGACGGCGGAGTTCTCGTGAAACCGAGCCACATCGACGAGGCCGGCGCTCCGCGAATGGTGGACGTAGGCGACAAGCCAATCACCTCCCGTCGGGCGGTCGCGGCGGCCACGCTGCGGATCCGCCCGGAGGTGCTCGCCGCTCTGCTGGACACGGGCGGCCCTAAGGGCGAGGCGTTGACGGCCGCGCGACTGGCGGGGATCGCCGCGGCCAAGCAGACGAGCCAGCTGATTCCGCTCTGCCACGCGATTCCACTCGACGTCGTCGAGGTCGAGCTGAGCCCGGACCGCGTGGCCGGCACCATCACCATCCGCACCGAGGTGCGCGCGACGGCCCGCACCGGCGTCGAGATGGAGGCGCTGACAGCGGCGAGCGTGGCCGCCCTCACCGTGTACGACATGGCCAAGGCGCTTCAGCGCGACATTGTCATTGAACGCGTGGAGCTGCTTGACAAGGAAGGCGGCCGCACTGGTTCATGGAGCGCGCATCGCGAGGCGCCGGCGCAAACGTTGGCCGCGGCCGAGCACGAGGCGGTGGTCGTCATCTGTTCGACGCGCTCCGCTGCGATGGAACGGCCAGACACCGGCGGGCCGGCGTTGATCGGCGCGCTCACCGCGGCTGACTGGGACGTGGACCCTCAGCCGCACCTGGTGACCGACGACGAGGCGGCCATCGCCGCCGTGTTGCGCGACCTGGCGGACGGGGGGCATCGGCTCATCCTGACCAGCGGTGGAACCGGCCTGACGCCCACCGACGTCACGCCTGCCGCCACGTCGCGCGTCGTCGACCGCCTGGTCCCGGGCATCTCCGAGCTGATGCGCGCCGCGAGCCTCGCGAAGACGCCCATGGCGGCGCTCTCGCGGGGAATCGCCGGGACTCGGGGAGCGACACTGATCGTGAACCTGCCTGGATCTCCACGCGGCGCGGCCGATTCCCTGCAGGCGATCCTGCCGGTCCTTCGCCACGCGGTCGACCAGCTCTCCGGCGGCGATCACTGACAGCGATCTCCCACAGCGGAACGGCACGCCACAGCCGCGAGCTGGCCACCCGCGCGGCTAGGATGGGCCGCGCATGGGTCTGCCGATCCCGCTCTACCCGCTCGTCGTGCTGCCCGTGGCAGCCGCCGCCTTCCTGTTCTGGCGGCGTTTCCGGCTCCATGTCGCCGTCCTGCGCCGCGGCCGTCCGCTCGACCGCACCGATCGCCCCCTCGCGCGGATCATGGGAGTCGTCATTTACGTCCTGGCCCAGCGCCGTCTGCTGAACGACCTCGGACCGGGACTGACCCACGCCTTCATCTTCTGGGGCTTCCTGGTCCTGCTGGCCACCACGGGGAACTACCTGACCAACGGCCTGCTCGAAACGATCGTCGGCTGGCCGCTCGGCGGGATCCTGTGGACCGCGATCGTCGCCCTCGCCAACCTCCTTATCGTCCTGATCCTGGTCGCGCTGGCGTACGCCGT
>JALYLE010000178.1 GCA_030774375.1 Chloroflexota bacterium
AGGCAGCCTAGATCAGCAAGCTGGCCCTCGTCCGCCTGGGCGCGGTCACCCACTCGGTGAACATGGAGCAGCGCTACATCCCGCTTTCCTTCACCCCCGGGAGCGGCACGCTCACCGCGACCGCGCCGCGCAACGCGAACGTCGCGCCGCCCGGCATGTACATGCTCTTCGCGATCGACGCCAACGGGGTTCCGTCGACGTCGAGGATGGTGAGCTTGAAGGAGGACGTGGCGCCCACGGTGGGCCTCACCCAGCCGGCCGGCGGCGCGACCTTCCGCGCACCCGCGACCGTGAGCATCGCCGCGACCGCCACCGACACCGACGGGACCGTCGCCAAGGTCGAGTTCTTCAACGGCGCCACCCAGCTCGGCGAGGACACGACCGCGCCGTACACGTACAACTGGACGGGCGTGGCGGGCGGCTCCTACACGCTGACGGCCCGCGCGACCGACAACCTGGGGGCGACGACGACGAGCGCCGCGAGGACGATCACCGTGTTCGTAACACCACCGTCTGGGTCGCCGAGCCCGATAACGGACTTCGGTGCTGAGCCCCAGCCGACCGCATCGCACGCTCTGGTTCCATCCGTAGCTCCTCCGATCGCTGTCCCTGCACCCAAGGCAAGGCGATACTCGGGAAGGGTCGTGAGAGTCGTTAACGGTGACACTGTCCGCGTTCGCCTGTCCTCGGGGAGAGTCCGAAGCGTCCGCCTGCTCGGCATTGATTCGCCCAACAGAAAGCAGCCCGGCGCCCCCGCGGAATGCGGCTCGCGACAAGCGGCGAGCGCGCTCCGTGGGCTCTTGGTTCAAGGTCGACGAGGCCGGCTCGGAGGACGACGCGTCCGCTTGACCACAGACCCGACGCAGGACCGCTACGACCACTACGGGCGTCTGCTCGCCTACGCCTCGCGCGGCTCGCTCGACATCAACCGGGAGATGGTGCGTCGCGGCTGGGCGATGGTCTACGTCTACAACGGGAAGCCGGCCCGGCGGACCTACTCGTACAGCGCCGCGCAGAGTTCCGCCAAGGCTGCGCGACGCGGCGCCTGGAGGATCTGCGGCGGCGACTTCCACCGCGGCTGACGGGCCTACCGGGAGGCGCGCTCCGGTCAACGCCGCAACTCCGGAACAGGGAGCGTAAGACCACCCGCCCACAGTCGCGCCGAGCGGGCGCATCGCACCAGCCCGCCGAGTCGTTTGCGGTCGGGACACAGGGCGGCTGCACCACCTCGACCACGTCCGCTCCTGGACGAGAAGCGGACGCCAGAAGAGCCGGCCGCCGGGCCGCCGCTCAATTGCGCATTGCGACAGCGAGCTGACGATCGGCGACGACGCTCGCTCGTCGTCCGCAGCGAAAGCCCCCGCGGCCCGAGCCCGCGCTAGCGAGAGCGCCGCCTGACCGCGACTCTCGCTTTGCATGGAAGCGCCACAGGCCGGTGGGGCGCACGTCCCGACCGACCTTTCAGGTCAAGCCGCCCTCTTGGGCGCCCGCACGGTGAGCAGTGCTAGGCGTCGTACTGGCCGCCGAGCTCCAACGCCTGTGGCTTGCCCTTGTGCCCGGCTTCTTGCAGGATCGGGGGGACCTCCGGGTCGGAGACGAAGCTTTGCCAACCCTCCGCATCCCAGTCGAAGACCACCCAGACCCGGTCTTCCTCATTGGGATCGCGAAAGACGGTCGAACCCTTGGACCCGTGCTGCTTTCGCTTCTCGGCGCCCTTCGTTGAGAAGATCTTCAAGAAGCGGTCGAAATCCTCGACCTGCGTCGTTGCCAGCAACATCCCTCTCCTCCTCTGTCGGGAGTGTCGTCGCGCTCCCGCGACATAGCCCGCACAGTATCCCCCGGCCACAAAGCAGTCGCGCCCTACGAGAGCGCTGCTTCGCGCGAACCAGGGCAGCGCGACGACTCGATCGGACCGGAGTCGAGCACTGCTGCTTGGAGGCAGACGCACTAGCGCGGGGCGGACCGCGCTGGATGCCGGTTCTCGCGCAAAGCACAAGCGCGTGGAGCCGTCGGTCGACCGCTAGCGTTGCGCGCGATGGTCTCGTCAAGCCTGGCTGATCCCCGTGTTTGCGCCGGGGAGTTGCTTGAGCGCGGGTTCGTGTACTCGCGCGCCCGCCATGCCGACAAGCCTGAAGCGTGGGAGTACGCCCGCAAGGTGTTCGCCGCCGCCACCGAAGGCGATTCTGTCGGCATGGACATGCCTCAACTCGAGGTCGTCGGTGAGTTCAGCGTTCCGCCCGCCGGCGCGCTCCGACGCGACTTCCAGACATTGCACATTGACTTCGGGCTGCCGGTCGCGGCATGCGAGGCACTGGACATCGCACGCTTCACGGCGTTGTACGTCGATTCCCGACACCCTGCCACCACCGCTGTGACGCGCGTGGTGCCGCTCAGAGCCCTGCTGGGTCAGCGGGGCTGGCCGGACCGCCGAAGGTTGTTGGCCAACCTGCGGAGATACGGCAGGACCGACCGCGCCGGAGCAAGCTACGTCGAAGGCATCCTCGCTCGTCTTGTCGAAGCTGCCGACGACTGCTCAGCGTTGCCCTCGACCGCCGAGGCGAGCTTCCTTTGCGGCATGGAGTTCGCCTCGGTCGCTGAAGAACGAGCGCACTTCACTCGTCACGGGCTCGAGCTCGACAGCGTCGAGCACCGCATCCTGCTGAGCCCCGGGGAACTGCTGCTGTTCGACAACCTCGCCACGGCTCACGGCCGAGTGGGAAAGCGGAGACCCGAAGAGTTGCAGCAGCGGTGTGTCGGCTATCGCGGACTCGATGTCACGAGTCAGCACACACTGCTCCATCGGGTGCTCGACGCGTTCCCCCCGCGGACGAATAGGCGTGAGCCTCGCGCGTTCCGCGGCTAGCGACGACTGCTGCTCATCGCGCGCAAAGCAGAGGTGCACAGCCGGAGTCGGCGGCTCTCGAACTTGTAGGGACCGGCGAGTTCCAGCGTCTCTTTGGGAATACTCACGGACCGTGCCTGAAACAAGCCCGCAGAAAGGTCGCCCGGCGCAAGCAGACAGCCCGCTAGGCCTGAGCAGCGGACAGAAGGTGGGGCTGACAGTCGGCGCGGGAATTCTGGTGGTGGGCCTGGGGCTCTGGGAGCTCTTCGGCTCATGGACTCCGGCGCAGTGGTCCTCGTCTGCAGAGGTGGCGACCGCGGCGGTCGCGCTGGTCGCCGCCTTTGTGGGCCTTCGCCAGCTTCGCGAGGCGCAGACTCTGACCGAGATCAGTGAGTAGTGCTGCGGCGTGATCGTGGGGCTGCGGTTGGGGCGCTTGTTGGGTGCTGTGTGGCTGTCTGCGTGCGGATCGGTCGGGCTGGCAGTGGCCGCCGGCGCCGATCGGGCGCGGTTGGGCTGGTGACGGGGTCGCCGAGGTCGGCGGTCGGGCACGGGTCGTCGTCAGCGGCCGCCGGTGGCGTCAGGGTGCGGGGAGGCTGAGCGCGGCGTGGTAGGTGGCGGCGAGCACGTCGGCGTGGCGGTAGCCGGAGGGCAGGCGCAGGATCGTCTGGCGGGCGCTGGTGGTGATCCTGGCGGGAACGTTGAACAGCAGGCGGCGCAGCGTTTTGGCGGTGCGCCTGAGCGGCGCGTCGGCCGGGGCTTTGCCCGAGGCGCCGGCGGCTGGGGACAGGTCGCAGGTCAGCGCGGTGAGGTTCAACGCGAGCAGGCAGGCGGTCATCCAGGTGCGGTTGGCGTTCTGGTCGGCGCAGGGCATGCGGCGCAGGGCCTGGCCGAGCTTTGCGTCTTTGAGGCGCTCCTCGATCTGGGCGCGGTGGCGGTGGAAGTGCTCGACGCAGACGGCAGCCTGGTCGTGCAGGTCGGTGAGGATGAAGCTGTAGCCGTGGACCGAGCCGGTTTGGCCGTCGGCGAGCATGGCGAGCATGGCGAGCTGGTCGGGGTGGATCGTCTTGCGGCGCCGCGCGCGAGGGTTGCTGGAGATCTCGGTCGCGGTGTAGAGCGTGCGGCGCACGATCATCCGCAGCGGCTCGTGGCGCCAGTCGCCGGGCGTGCAGGCGACGTCGGCGATCTGTGCGCCGGGCAGATCGATGGCGTCAGCCCAGGCATCTTCGGGGATCTGCGCCAACAGCTTCCACGTCTTCTCGGTGCGGGGAACCGACACGGTGAACTGCGCGCCGGCCTTCCTGAGCGCCATCAGCAGCCCGGCGGCGTAATAGGCCGAGTCGATGCGGAACGTGACCGGCCCGGTGTGGCCGGCCGAGCGCAGTATCGACAGCGCGCGACGTGCGATCGTCGCCGCGGCCGCGGCGGTCAGCTTCTCGTGGTTGCCGCCGACCAGCTCACCGGTCAGCGCGCGGCCGCGCTGGGCCCAGAACGCGATGTGAGGCGCGTAGGCCAGAGCGCCGTGGCGGCTGCGGGCCGCGCCGGTCTTGGCGCCGTGCACCTCGATCTGCGTGGCGTCCAGATCGATCGTTGCCGCCTCGCCTGCGTCACGACCCAGGGCGCGATCCAGGCGGCCGCCGACTCGGGCGACAGCCCGCTCGACAGCCTGGATGTGACAGCGTCGAAAGCGCCGCGCGAGCTGGCGAGCCGTCGCGGCCGCCGGCACCCGCCGCGAGCCGCGCAGCTCAGCGCCCGCCTCATCGGCGCGCAGGTCTTCGATGTCGTCAAAGCACTCGCCTCCGATCAGCTGAGACTCGGCCAGCGCTAAGACCAGCTCGCCGCCGGAGACGCCGCGCTTGCGGACCTTGATCGGGGCTGCACGGCGCTCACGCGCAAGCTCACCGTCGATCAGCCCGACCAGCCCGAGCGTCCGCGCGAGCGCCCCGATGACCGCCAGTCCCGCGAACGGTGTCAGCCGCTCATCGTCGGCCCGAAAGACGATCCGTCCGACCCGCTTGGCACGGTCAGCAGCGTTCACCTTCACGGTGACCTCCATCAACAGTCGTGGCCGGCTTCAGCAACCGCCACGATCCCGGCCCGCCCGGACAGAAAACCCCGCCGCCAGCGGGGTTTTCTGGCTTCAGGACCCGGACGTCTGTCGACCAACGCGCGCCACGACCAGCCCGCTACTCACCGATGTAGGTCGCATGATCCGCAGCTAGCGCGGATGGCTGCGTCGAGTGTTGGGCAGGCGCGGCGGCGGTGTATTCACTTTACGTGTTCATCTGCCGGCGGCGGTGCGGGTGAGACTGGGCGTGACGAGCTCCGCGCGAGTAAGGCTGAGT
>JALYLE010000179.1 GCA_030774375.1 Chloroflexota bacterium
CCCGCGCCTGGCCAAAGCGGTCGTCGATCGGCTCACCCACCGCGCGCACATCATCGAGACCGGCAGCGAGTCCTGGCGCTTCAAGCACGGACTCGCCCAACAACGGCGCCGCCGCCGACAGCCCGCATGACCCGACCGCGCCGCGCTACCGCTCCTGTCGGGTAGCCAGGGGCGGTTACCCGCCCCCGGCTCCCACGGAACCGTGCTTGCGCTGTTCGCACACGGCTCTTCGGGACGGCGGGTTGTGAACCCCGCCGTCGGCCGTTAGCGACCTCGAGTCATTCCCACTCCAACACCAGTTGAGGCTGGATGGGAGCGACGACGTTCCGATGGGAGCGGCGATGCAGATCGACCAGGCGGATCAGCCCGCGCGCGGTGAAGAACACCGTGGGCAGGGCCTTGTCCACCGCCGGGCTGTGGCTGAGCGCCCACGTGGACTTCCGTCCTCCGTAGACGCCGCGCCACGCGCTCTGCGGCTTGACTCCCAGGGCGACGAGGTTGCGCGCGATCGTTCGCTGTCGTCTCCAGTGCTTGAGCATGATGGCTCGCAGACGCCGACGAATGTGGGCGTCCAACGCGCGCAGCATGAACTCCTCGCTGGCCGCGGCAATCCCGAAGAACTGATGCCACCCGACAAGCCACACGTTGACCCTGTGGATGCAGCTTTGCAGCGTGCCTCCCCACTGTCGCGGTGTCAGCTCGCGGATGCGTGCCATCGCGTTGCGCCTGGTGCGCTGCGACAGCAGCACCACCACGGTCCCCGACTGCGGATCACGCCGCAACCGGAATCCGAGGAAGTGGCGATCCTCCGGTTGGGCGACGGCCGACTTGTCGCGGTTGATCGTCAGGCGCAAGCGCCGTTCGATGAACCGCTCCAGGCTGGCCATCACCCGCTGCCCGGCCCGTTCGCTTGCCACGTAGACGTTGCAGTCGTCGGCATAACGTACGAACCGGTGACCACGCCGGGCGAGCTCACGATCGAGCTCGTCCAGCACGATGTTCGAGAGCAGCGGCGACAATGGCGAACCCTGCGGCACGCCTTCGTCGGTCGCGATCACAACACCGTCCGGCAGCACAACCTTCGCCGACAGCAACCTGCCGACCAGCACGAGCAGCCGACGATCCGCGACTCGCTGCGCGAGCCGGGCCATCAGCCGCTGATGGTTGACGCGATCGAAGAATTTCTCCAGATCGATGTCGACCACCCACTCGTACCCGTCTTGCAGATGCTGACCGGCCTCGGCGACTGCCGTGTGGCAACTGCGGCCAGGTCGAAACCCGTGACTTGACGGATGGAACGTCGGCTCAAACAGCGGCTCGAGCACCTGCCGCACGGCCTCCATCACCACCCGGTCGGTCACGTTGGGGATCCCGAGCCCGCGCTGCCCGCCGCCCGCCTTGGGGATCAGCGCCCGGCGAACCTCGCCCGGCCACCACGTCCCCTCAAGCAGAGCAACGTGCAACCTGCGGGAGATGGCCGGCCACTGCTCTTGCAGCGCCTGCACCGTCATCCCGTCCGGGCCAGCAGCCCCCTTGTTCGACACCACCTTCGACAACGCCGAGCCGAGTCGCTCGACGACCTCGTCCATCATCGCGGGCTCGCACGTCCGCTCGTTGACGATCGCCTTCGGCACCCTCGCACCCGCCCGTCCCCCGGACCGGTCCGGGGATCGGTTGCGAGAGCCCCCACGCGGGGCTTCTGCTGTCGCGATCGGCAATCGCAGCTGCGATACCGCTTCATCGACCGGGACCGCCTTCCCTTGCCCACCAGTACTCGAACCCGCGGGCTGGACGGGCATTACCCCGCCGTCCGGTACTACGCGATCCTCCGACTTCTGCTGGGTCATCGGCCTTCGTCCTCTCGTCCTCGGGCCTACCGACCAACCCGGCCGGAACCCAGCAGATCTCCCGGGGTAAGACGCTGAGATTTCGCGGCGATCACGTCGCCAATACGCCCGCAGCACCAACAGGAACAGGGCATCGCTGCCACGAGCCAGCTCACCCGCCCACGGACGCCTTCACGGCGCTTCACTCTCGTTCGCCACCACCGCGCACCTACGGCTTCTTCCAGACCCGCCCTCACGGAAGCCCGCCAGCAAGACCAGCCGCCAGCCGGCCGCCCGGTGAACTCCGGGCCGCGCCCTTGCCTCATCAGTGTTGGGTTCCCCCTATCAGGGCCCCAGTACAGGACTCACACCTCCGATCTCAACGCCATGCCCGGCACACCCGCCTTCGCCTACGGCCTACGGCCTCCGCGACGACGGGCACGCGGCACCAAACACCGGCATCAGGCAACATCACAACAGCAGATCAACCAACGCGGAGGTGGGGCCACTTCAGGCCGTCGCGCTGGGGCCACTG
>JALYLE010000180.1 GCA_030774375.1 Chloroflexota bacterium
CCGGCCTTCCGGGTTTCCACGCCCGTAACCCAGTGCCGCGGTGGGCGGCAAGCCGCGGCCTATTGGCTCGCCTCGCCGGAGGATGCGCGCATGCTGCGCCGCCCCATGTGGTGCCTCTGGGCACCACAGCTCTTGGCCCTTCGCTACACACCGAGACCAGGGTGGCGCATCCTCACCCGTGAGCGGGTGGGGGCGTTCGATAGGGAGCCGGAGGAATTCTCACGTGAGGCGTGTCATCGCTGCATTCTCGGTCGCCATCGTGGTCGGCGCGAGTCTCATCGGAACTGCCACAGCCAGGTCGTTCCCCGAGACGATCACCCTGCCCGGAGCCACCTCTGCTGAGGGCATCGCCAACGGGATTGGATCGAGCTTCTTTGCCGGGGATCTCTTCAAAGGCGATATCTACCGGGGCGACCTCCGCTCGGGATCGGCCGCGTTATTCCGCGACGCACCCGATGGCCGGATGGCATTGGGTCTGAAGGTCGACATCCGTGACCACCTGTTGTTCGTCGCGGGCGGCTTCACCGGTCAGGCCTACGTGTACGACGCCCGTACGGGCGACGACGTCGCCGTGCTTCAGCTGGCGGAGCCGACTGCTGGCGCGATCATCAACGACGTGATCGTTGCTGGTGGGGCAGCGTGGTTCACCGACTCGGCGCACCCACACCTGTATCGCGTCCCAATCGGCGCTTATGGGTCCATCGGCGCCCCGTCCATGCTGGTCGTCAGCGGCCCTGCCGCCGACCTGTCGGGCACTTTCAACATGAATGGCATCGTGGCCACCCCGAATGGCAAGACCCTGATCGTCGCGCATTCGGCGGACGGAGCCCTCTACACGGTGAATCCGGTCTCGGGGGCGAGCGCGGCGATTGCCGGGGCGAGCGTTCCGAACGTCGACGGCATTCTTCTTGAGGCGGGTCGGCTGTGGGCTGTCCAGAACCTCAACAACCAGGTCACCGAGCTGCGGTTGAGCCCTGACCTATCGTCGGCGACGGTAGAACGGGTCATCACCAACGGCGCATTCGAGGTCCCGACTACGATCGCTCGCGATGGCAGCCGGCTGGCAGTGGTTAACGCCAAGTTCGACACCGGATTCCCGCCTGCCGCTACCAGTTTCGAGGTGGTCATCTTCGACAGGCGGTGACGTAAGCTCTGCGAATGGCCTGTGCCGGCGTCGAGTGATTTGGCGTTACCCGGACCACTCCCGCGTTCTAGCTCGTCTCGCGTGTCAGCGCCGTGCGAGCGCGCTCGATGACCGATGCAAGCTCGGCTTCGGGCAGGTCCGGATGGTTGCGGCTGATGAGCTCCCTGGCACCCGAGGGGAGAGGCCGTTGCTCGACGGGCCCCTCGATGAGCTGCGTGCTGAGAACCCCATCGGGGAGGTTTGGTGCGAGGTGGATGTGGAGATGGGGGACGCCGCCGCCGAAGACGTATGCGAACACGAGCGGAGCACCGCTGGCCGCGAGGAGCGCACGCGTGGCTCGTGCGATGGTCGAGCCAAATGTCAGCGCCTCCCTCCCATCCAGGTCCGCAAGATGAGGGATATGCCGGATGGGCTCGAGGTAGGCGAAGCCCAATGTGGGCCCGTGTTGCGCCATCGTCAGGCGCCACAGGTCGTCGCGCCAGACCTCGACGACGTCCAGCTCGGCGTCGCCTTCCGCGCCGCGGCACAGCACGCAGTCCGCTGCCATGGAGGAAGTGTAGGCCGGGTCGCCTGATTCGCTCGCCATTTCCGATCGATAAGTCGCGTATCGCCCTGCATGGGCAGGCTTGTCAAATGCCCGACGGCCCGTCAAAGTTCGGTGAAATCTTCCTGCGCGGCGGTTGACAGTCAGGGCTAGGCTGAAACTGCTCCGGGCATGGCTTTAGCTGTCGAAGTCAGGTGATTTGCAAATGCGTCGTACCATCCCCCTCCTCTTTATCTTCGGGCTCCCGCTCCTCGCTTTCTTGGCGCTTGCCAGCGGTGCTGGTGCGGCGACGACGATCGCCCCCACGACGACGTGCAGCAATGGTGTCGACAACACGGGCGGCCTCGGCCTGATCTGCCAGGTCACCGTTGTCAACACGATCACCGCCAGCGGCGGATCCGCCAGGGTCACGGTGCGCGAGTGTCACGGGGCCGCGGGCAACCCGCAGGCGGCGTGTACGGTAAAGACGACCAAGCTGACCGCGCCGGTCACTGCGGTCACGCAGTGCAACGACTCGATCAACGGTGGGGGCGGCACGCTCCGCTGCAGCGTCAGAGTCACAAACAACTTCATCGGCCTCAGTCCGGGTGCCACGGCCGCCACGGTGAACCAGTGCGTCGGTTCGGGCGGAGG
>JALYLE010000181.1 GCA_030774375.1 Chloroflexota bacterium
CGTCTGTGCCCGCAGAGCACGATGCCGCAGTCGATGGCGGCCCGACGCCTGCCAAGGGTGGCTCGACCTTCGTCGCCCACCTCGTGCGGATGGCTGGCTTCGGACTACTCGTCCTCGCGGTGACCACGATCCTCGCCATCGTCCTGCCCGCAGGGCTCGGGCCGCGACCCATTCCGGGCACCGAGACCACCAAGCCGCCCTGGATGTTTCTGCCGTTCTACCCGTTCGAGAACTGGTTCGGTCTCGCGGCGCTGATCTGGGTGCCGGCAATCCTGTTCGCTGCCCTCGCCCTGTTGCCGTTCATCGATCGGAGTCCCTACCGATCCCCGGTCAAGAGACGGCTAGTCATTGTTGTCGGTGCGGCTGTCGCGCTCGCGCTGGTCGGGCTGGTGCTCTATGCCACGCTGACGCAACCCCAGTCGCACATCGGGAACATGTGAGATGGGCGCCATTCTCTTTCGCATCGCCCTCCTCTCGGTCGGCTTGGGCCTGGCCCAGACGGGACTCGATTCTGTTGCTCGCGGGGACTCCGTCGCCGTTATCCAATTCGGTCTGGCCCTCCTCCTGCTCGTCGCGGGAGCGGCCGGGTTCATGGTCCCGCTCTTCGCGAGGAGCGGTCGCCAGGAGGTCACACGCCATGTCTAGCCGCCTACCGCGGGCCGCGATGGCGGCCCTCGCCCTCAGCGCTGCGCTCGCGCTGCCCGCAGTCGGTCACTCGGGCGCGGAGGCGTCCGACATCTCGGTCGAGCCGTCCACGGTGACGGCCGGCGGGACGGTCGTTCTCGCGGGGACAGGCCTCGAGCCGAACAGCGATCGGCAGATCAATCTCGTGGGACCAGACGTCGTCGTGCCCTTCCCGAAGGCCACGACCGACGCCAACGGGATGTTCAACGTCACGCTCACGATCCCGGCCCACTTGCCCGCGGGGACCTACACATTCCAGGCCATTGCGGACGAGACCCTGACCACAGACCTCACCGTTCTGGCTGCAGCGGGTCAGGCAGCCACCGAGCCAAAGAATGAGGCGGCTGCGATGGTGACGCGGCGTAACCGATCGGGACTGGAGTTCGGGATCATCGCCGTCTTCCTGCTGGGCGCTGTCGGCCTCGGGTTGCTGCTCGTGACGCGCGCCGAGCGCGTCGGCCGAGCCGTCCAGCGATAGCAGACCAGGTCCACTCGCGAAACGCCCGAAGTCGCGGACACACCGGGATGATGCAGGCAAAGACGCTCACCTACACGTTCGCCGGACCCGGTCCCTTCGCCTTCGCCTGCCATGGCCCGGCCATTTCGAGGCCGGCATGAAGGGCACAATCGCGGTCCAGCCGTGAGGCGAACCAGCAGCCTCTCCGGCTGGGAGATACATGCGGCGTGCGCCGCTCAGGTGTCGTGAGTTGCGCACCGGATGCGCCTCAGCCCGTCGTGAACAGCCTGAAGAGAACCGCGCCGAGCACCAGATAGGCGGCGATCCTCATCCATCCGCCATGGCGACTCGATGTGGGAACGAAGGAACGGGCGAGCGGGATTAGCCCGATGGCGATGGCCGCATATAGGAGGTGGAGGTCTTCACTGGGTCGTGCCCCCGAGGCGAGTTGCGCCAAGCCGACGATTGCTCCAACGAGAAACACGACGGTGACGCCGACCCCGAAGCGATCGAGGTTGCGCGGGCCTATCTCGGGTCGCATGGCGAGAACAAGCGACCACGCGATCCCGACGCCGACCGCGGTCACGGCGGCGTAGGCCAGGGCGCGGTGGACGAGCTCCACGACAACCTCCCTCGAACGTGGCATTGACCCAATCTTGAGCCAGGCTATATCCCCTCACCGGAGACCTGATCCGGGCTATCTAGTCTGGAATCAGCCGGGCAACCCCCGGCGAGAAGAGAACTGGAGGCCCCATCACGGGCTGGGGAGCGCACCGAGGTGCTCGGCAACCCGCGAGGCAATCATCCACCCCACGCCAGAGGCGGAAGCCCACGGCTGGCGCGAAGCGTGGGGCGACGCAGTCCTGACCGCCGACCACAGAGGTCGGTCTGGTCGGGGCGAGAGGACTCGAACCTCCAACGCCGAACTGAATGTCCCGGATTGCCGGCTCCGGTGCGAGTTGGTGGGGGCGGACATCTGGCTCAATCGAGCAAGCTGACTTCTCAAGCCACAGTCGTCCCGCGAAGCTTCGCTCCCAAGCTCACGGGGGCCGCCCCCTGGGATCGCCAACATCAGTGCTTCAACTCGATGCGGACGAGGACACGGCCAGCCGCGACGGCGCGGTCGATGGCAGTCGAATCGGGACCGCCGGCGCGTCCCTCCGGGATCCCGGCCAACCGCCTGAACCAGGCATGGTCGCGAAACAGCCGTTCGTGCTCGGCGCGGCACTCCGCCGCGTCCAGCAATGGCATGGCGCTTCCCTGGTGCCAGCGCCCCGCGATCCGCATCGCGACCGGTGCGCCACCGGTGAGGTTCCGCCACCAGCCATCCCCGGTCGTCACATAGGCTGTCGTTCCCTCGCGCACGTACGAGACAGGGGTCGAGTAGCGTCGTCCGGTCTTGCTACCGCTCCAGGCGAGGACCGCGAACCAGCGGCTCAGGGGCCAGTGAACCGGAGAGCCCAGCAGGCGTCGCATGACGGGATTCCACAGCCGCAGGAGGGTGCCGAGTAGCGTGCCACGCAGCGCAGGCGCGGAGACGCGGCCCATCGGGTCCACCTGACTACCCTTCCGTACCCTCGCCCCTCACACGGCGCGCTTGAGCTCATTGAAGAATTTCAGCGCCTCGCGTCGCACGTGGTCGGCGAGCCGCGGCTCGATGATGCTCTTGATGCGGCCGGCCTCGATGTCGCGGACAGCCTGTGTCTTGAAGTCGAGGATGGTCTGCACGGCGCTCATCACCGCGTCGACCTCGGGGGTGCTGGACCAGCGAATCGATGACGGTTCCCGGCTGGGCGAGGGCGGCGACGGTGCCGCCCACGCTGTCGTCGCCCAGCTTGCGGAATACTGTGCTGGCGCTGAACGCCTTCTCGATCAGCTCGAACTCGTCGGGATCGAGCAGGTGTGCGACAAAGCGGGCGTGCTCGTCCATGATGTTCGTCCAGAACTTCACGACCTCGAACCGCTCGAAGTCGGCCTCGCCGCGCGCCAAGTCGTTGAAGCGCCGCTCCCAGCGCTCAGCCTCGTGGCGGGTGTGATCGAAGAACAGTGGCCACACCAAGCTGCGCAGCTGACCGGATGCCTGCGCCTCGCCGAGACGAGCCTTGTATTCGATGAAGGGTTTGATAGCCTCGGTCAGGGGGCGATGAAGGTCTTCACCTCGGAGCGCTCGGGCGGCGTGTCGGCCACGATGCGGTTGTAGAGATCGGTGAAGGACTGCTGGAACTGGAGCGCCTCAACCCGTTCTTTGGCAGCCAGCTCCTCGGGCATCAGGAGCGCAAAGAAGAGCGCATGCTCGGCGAGGATATCGACCGCGAAGCGTGCATCTGCCCAGGCGTGTCTCGCCGGATCCTGGTCTCCCAGCTTGGGGAGGATGACCACCTTCTCGTAGTTGCTCTCGGGTGCGGTCGCTCCGGGCGAGCGCGTGATCACGTCCATGTCGGCCGGAACAGCTGAGTCGCGATCCATAGGAGTCATGTCGGTCCCTCCCCGCCTGTGCCGTCGGGTGGCGGTGTAGCGCATCTGTGCTGTCAGGTCCCAGCGCCCGTCGGTGTCCAATCCGTCATGAGCCCCAGGGGCCCAGGAATAGGTGCCCGAGCTGCCCTCTTTCAGCGCCCTCCTCTCCCCGCCCGATCGGAACTCACTAACGCAAGTGTAGCGCTCACCTTAGAGCCGGCCACGCCGCAGGTCAACGAGAATCGAATGGTTTCGGCGATCTAGCCTGCCGCCTTACCATGAGCCGATGAAGATGCCACCAGTCCCGCCCGAGCTCGAGGCGATGGCCGCCCTCCGCGAGCCGAACCGACGACGGCTGTACCAGTACGTGGAGCGCCAACCGCGTGCGGTGAGCCGGGATGAGGCGGCCGAGGCAGTGGGGGTCAGCCGCGCGCTGGCGGCCTTTCATCTAGACAAGCTCGTCAGGCTCGGCTTGCTCAGGGCCGAGTACCGCCGACTGTCCGGGCGGAGCGGCCCCGGCGCGGGCCGGACCTCGAAGCTCTACCGGCGCTCCCGGCATCAGTTCGCCGTGAGTCTGCCCCACCGCAACCACCAGCTGCTGGCCCGGTTGCTCGCGGAGTCCTCCGACTCGGGTGCGCGGATCTCGACTGACGCCGAGCCGGCCCGCCAATACGGGAGATCGCTGGGGAGCCGCGCCAGCAAGCGCATGCGAGGTCAGCCCGCACCGGCCCGACTGCTCGACTGCGTGGAGGCTGTGCTGGAGAGTCTTGGATTCGAACCCTATCGGGCTTCCCCGGCCCAGATTCGACTGCGCAACTGTCCGTTCGATCCGCTGGCGCGGCTGTACACGCCGCTTGTCTGCGGCGTGGGGCAGGCGGTCATCACCGGCGTCATCCAGGGTGTTGGCGCGGATGTGCTGCGCGTTAGTCGCGACGAGCAGCCCGACCGCTGCTGCGGCCTCATCACTTTGCCTTCGCAAAACGACGATGCATCAGGCGCATAGCGATTTCTGGTCCCAGCACCGGCAGCAGCTGATCAGCCTTCGTCATGTCTCGCGGCGCTCGGCGCTATCGTCATTCAATGATCGATCGGGACAGCTCCCCGCCGCCGGGGATGGCTGGACGGCTTGGCATCAGCGGCGGTCGCGTAGTCAGATGCCATGCGCGCGTGCATGGCACCTCTCGTGCAGTGAACAGCTTCTGATAGAACGCGTCGGCGCGTTCCGCACCCTTGTCGTATCGGGTCGTGGGTTTGCACGAACGGCGCGGAAGCAAGATTTAGTCGGAGGCCCTCATGTGTCTAACCTGCGGCTGCATGGATGCCCACCTTGAGATGGGCTCGACCAACATCACCTACGAGGATGTCAAGGCCGCGGCCGACGAGAACGGGCGGACCGTAGCCGAGACGCTCGACATCGTCGACCGTACCGTCGCGAAGGATCGCGGCGAGCACGCCCAGGAGTACACGCCCGGTTCGTGAATGTCGACATGCTGACTGCTTCGAGCCGCGTGCCGCTCGGGGCTCGCCAAACAGAGGAGATAGCCGTGGAGAGCAAGGTCAAGCTGTTCGGGCATCCGATCCATCCGATGCTCATCGTCCTGCCGCTCGGGCTGCTGTCGGCGGCCGTCGTCTTTGACGTCATCTACCTGATCAGCGGCGACCAGGTCTTCAGCAGCGTCGCATTCTGGAACATCGCAGCCGGGGTACTGGGTGGGCTGTTGGCGGCCGTCTTCGGCGCGTGGGACTGGTTCCATATCCCGCGCGAGACGCGCGCCAAGCGCATCGGTCTGCTGCACGGTGGGGGCAATGTCGTGGTGGTCGTCGTCTTCAGCCTGAGCTGGTTGCTGCGTTTGGGGGAGGAAGGCTACACGCCGAGCGCACTAGCCTACGCCTTCTCCTTCGGTGGTCTGGCGCTGGCTGCCGTCACCGGCTGGATGGGCGGAGAGCTCGTCGACCGGCTCGGTGTCGGCGTCGATCGCGGTGCCAATCTGAACGCCTCCAACTCACTCTCGGGCCAACCGGCGGACGCTGCCCCAGAAGGTGGGACGGCGCCCCAATGACGCGGCGGCCCTAGATACGCGCGCATGGCTCACATCAAGCGCCACATTGACGTCGTCGCATCGCCCGATGCGGTCTTCTCCCTCCTGACTGATCTGGATCGCCTGCCAGAGTGGGCGACCATCGTCGTCGATTCCCGCGACGCATCGGCTCGACCACTCACGGCGGGCTGCACCTTCCGCCAGACGATCAGGGTCATGGGCCGCGAGCTCGATACCGAGTGGCGAGTCACCGAGTTCGAACCGGCGCGGCGGCTCGCCTATGAAGCGACGGCAGCCATGGGCGGACATCTCGCCATGACACAGACCATCACTCCCCGTGACGGCGGCACCCGAGTGCAGCTCGAAGTCGACTACGAGCTGCCCGGTGGCTTCCTGGGTGACCTGCTTGACGCCGCGGGAGTGGAAGCCCACAACGAACGCGAAGCGGAACGATCGCTGCAGAACCTGAAGGAGCTTCTCGATGCCTAGGCCGCTCAATCAGCAGGCGATCGTCATCACCGGCGCCTCGCAGGGCATCGGGCGGGAGACAGCCCTGCAAATGGCGACGCGAGGGGCGTCGGTCGTCCTCGCCGCTCGCAACGAGGAGGCGCTGGTCGAGCTGGCGAAGCAGGTCGAGCGCCTGGGTGGGCAAGCGGAGACAGTGGTCACCGACGTCGCCGAGCACGAGCAGGTCGCGGCTCTCGCCCAGCGCGCCATCGACCGCTTCGGTCGTATCGACACCTGGGTCAACAACGCCGCGGTCAGCATCTACGCCACAGTCGAGCAGCTCGAGCCCGAGGAGATGGAGCGGCTGGTGCGGGTGAACCTGCTGGGCCAGATGTACGGCGCGCGAGCGGCAATCCCCCACATGCGTCGCCAAGGCGGCGGGACGATCGTGAACGTCGGATCGGCGCTGTCGGATCGAGCTGTGCCACTGCAGTCGGCGTACGTCGCGAGCAAACACGGCATCGCCGGCTTCAGCGAGGCCCTGCGCCTCGAGCTGATGCACGAGGAGACTGGCATCGAGGTCGTGCTCATCCTGCCGTCGTCCATGAACACGCCGCTCTTCAACTTCGCGCGCTCCAAGATGGGCGTGCAGCCGATGCCGGTGCCCCCGGTCTATGAGCCGCGTGTGGTGGCCGAGGCGATCTGCCACGCCGCCGAGCACGGCGGTCGCGAGATCGTGGTCGGCGGCTGGGGCAAGCTATTGACCGTGGGCCAGTGGCTGAGCCCATCGCTGCTCGATCGCTACATGCTGCAGGGCGCACGCGCCTGGACGCAGCAGAAGACCGATCGGCCAGACGATGCGCGCGACAACCTGTTCGAGGCCAGCACCGGGTCCGGTTCTGCTACGGGCGAGTTCGGAGAGGGCTCCAAGTCCACGAGTCTGTACACCACCTACTTCGAGCTCCATCCAGAGCGGAAGCGGGTCGCGCTGGCCGCTCTCCTGCTCGGCTTCCTGGTGCTGGTCCGTCGCATCGGTCGCTGACGGTGGCGCACAGGATCCAGCTGCGCGCCCGCGGCGAGCACCAATTCACCTATTCCGGCCGCACGGTCCTGATCACGGATCTCGCCGGGCGGCTTACCCAGACCGATCCCCTGGGGCTGTACGTCGACAACACCCGCATCCTGTCGCGGCTCGAGATCCGCTGCGACGGACAGCTCGCTCGCGCAATCTCCGCCAGCCCGGTCGGCGGCGACGCCCATCTCAGCGGTGCACTTCGAGCTGACCATCGCCCCCGCGGCCGATTTCGCCGACAGCGAGGAGGCCGAGCGTGGGCAACGCCAGCAGAACGCAACCACCGAGGACACCTGGGACGAGGCCGCCAGGGAGCTTCGCTTGCGCTACTGCCATCCCGATCTCGACCTGGGGACGGTCATCCGCGTCGCGCGCGCGCCGGCCAACGTCGAGTGGCACGACGGGCTGTTGTCATGCACGGTCAATCTCGATCCGCACGGCAGCGCCGAGCTCGAGCTGACCACCGAGCCCATCCTGCGCGGAGAGGAACTCGGCTGCACGCCGCGCTGCTCGTTCGCGGCCCCGACCGCACCGATCGAACGGCTCGGGCGCGAGCTGGCGCGCGACATGCCGCGGCTCACGTCGTCGAACGCGCTGGTCACCAAGGCATGGGAGACCGCGACCCAAGACCTCGCCACGCTCCCCTACGGGCTGTCGGATGGGCCGGCGACCCCGATCGCCGGAATCCCGCTCTACCTGCAGTTCTTCGGGCGAGACGCGCTGACCATCGGCTGGCAGGCGCTCATGGCCACGCCGAGCTTCCTGCGCGACTCACTGCGGACCAACGCCGCTTGGCGCGGGCGCCGCATCGACGACTGGCTCGACGAGGAGCCGGGCAAGATGATCCACCAGGCCCGCGGCGGTCCGCTCTCGGCGCTGGGCATCAACCCGTTCACGCGCTACTACGGCGACTGGGCCACGCCCCCCGACTTCCTCATCATGCTCGGCCAGTACCTGGCCTGGACCGGCGATCGCCAGACGGTCCGGGAGCTCCTGCCCGCCGCGCGCGACGCGATCGACTGGTGCGACCGCTACGGAGATCCCGATCACGATGGCTTCCTCGAGTACGACACGCGCTCGGTGGGCGGCGTCAAGAACCAGGGCTGGAAGGACTCCGGCGACGCCATCGTCGACGAGCGCGGCGCGATCGTGCCCAACCCGATCGCCTCCAGCGAGCTGCAGGCGTACTGGTATGCCGGCCTGCAGCAGGCGTCGCTCGCCTTCGCGGCGACCGGCGACCTGGGCTATGCCGCTCGCCTCCTCGCCAAAGCCCGCATCCTGAAGCTCCGCTTCAACCAGGCGTTCTGGATGGAGGACCTCGGCGCCTATGCGCTCGGGCTGGATCCAGACAAGCGCCAGATCCGCTCGATCGGCTCCAATGACGGCCATCTGCTGGCGTCGGGGATCGTGCCTCCCGAGCGCGGACGTCGGCTGGCCGTGCGGCTCATGCAGCCGGACATGTTCAGCGGCTGGGGCATCCGGACGCTGTCGGCCGACCACCCCGCCTTCAACCCCTTCAGCTACCACCGCGGCAGCGTGTGGCCGGTGGAGCAGGCCACCATCGGCTTCGGCTTTGCCCGCTACGGCTGCTGGGACGAGCTGCATCGTCTGGCCGAGGGCGTCTTCGCCTCTTGCGGTCTTTTTGTTGAGAACCGCCTTCCCGAGGTCATCGGTGGCGTGCAGCGTGATGCGGAGCATCCGCATCCGGGCATCTATCCCAGCAGTTGCGAGCCGCAGGGCTGGTCGGCCAGCGCCGTGGTGATGCTGGTCCAATCGCTGCTCGCCATGGTCGCCATCGCCCCCCTGGGACTGCTAATGGTCGATCCGCATCTGCCGGCCTGGCTGCCCGATGTGCGGCTGGACGGCATCCGAGTCGGGGGCTCCGAAGTTGACCTCGAGTTTCGGCGCACGACGGGCGGCAGAACGACCTATCGGGTAACGAGGCGATCAGGGTGGATACGCGTCGTCCGCCAGCCGCCGCCGCAGGCGCCCGGCTCAGGGCCACTGGGGCGAGCCTGGAGCGGTCTCAGCTCGATGGTTCGCTGGTGACCTTCGACGCAGGCAGTCAAACAGCACGCGAAACCAACCCGCTGCGGAGCGCTTCTCATGGCACCAGCTGCGCAACCTTCTCGTCCGCCAAGCAGGCGTCGGCATGCATCCGCCTGAACCTCGACTGCGCCGACGTGTGTGACACGACCGGCCGAGTGCTCTCCCGCCTCACCGAAGTCGATGCCGACCTTCAGCGCTCCCTGCTCGAGGTCTGCGCCGAGGCGTGCCGAGTCTGTGCCGAGGAGTGTGAGCGCCACGCGCAGATGGGCATGCAGCACTGCCGGGTGTGCGCCGAGGCATACCGTCGCTGTGAGGAGGCCTGCCGCTCCCTGATCGAGCCCTCGCAGCCTGAGCCGTGGTCGTCGCGGCCCTGGCACATCAACGGCGAGGGCGATGACGCTGCGATTGACCTAGTCGATACCGATCCCGCTTTCTTGGGAAGCATCGAACGGCTCGACGTTCTCGATCACCAGACCGGTGATGTACTTGTCCG
>JALYLE010000182.1 GCA_030774375.1 Chloroflexota bacterium
CGTGGCGAGCTTGGCCGCAGTTACCCGATGATCATCGGCGCCGAGGAGCGGGCGGGAGACGAGCTCTTCGAGGACCGCTCGCCCATCGACACCGACATCGTCGTTTCTCGCTTCCCGGTCGGCGGGCGAAAGGATGTGAAGGACGCCATTGCCGCTGCCCGAGCCGCGTTCCCCGCATGGCGCGACCTCGGCTGGCGGAAGCGAATCGAATTCATGCGCCGCGCCGCCGAGCTCATCAGCGAGCGCCAGTTCCACTACGGGGCGCTCATGGCCTTCGAGGTGGGGAAGAATCGGCTCGAGGCGCTCGGCGACGTCGAGGAGACGGCCGACCTGCTGCGCTACTACTCGGACGAGATGGAGCAGAACAACGGCTTCGTGAAACCGATGGGCTCGCTCTCCCCCGCCGAGCACACCCGCAGCGTCCTGAAGCCGCACGGCGTATGGGGGGTCATCTCGCCCTTCAACTTCCCGATGGCACTCGCCGGCGGACCCGTCGCGGGCGCCCTCATCGCCGGCAACACCGCGGTGCTCAAACCTTCATCGGACGCGCCGCTGATGGGATACCTCTTCGTCAGCGTCCTTCGCGAGGTCGGCGTGCCTGCCGGCGTCATCAACCTGGTGACCGGACCCGGGGAGACCGTTGGTGCCGAGATCGAGGAGAACCCTGACCTCGACGGACTCGTGTTCACGGGGAGCTACCGGGTCGGCATGCAGCTGCAGCACGCATTCACGCGCGACTACCCGCGACCGATCATCACTGAGATGGGCGGCAAGAACCCGTCGATCGTATCCAGCTCAGCGGACCTCGACGAGGCCGCGGAGGGAGTGATGCGCGGCGCCTTTGGCTACGACGGCCAGAAATGCAGCGCCAACAGCCGCGTCTACGTGGAGCGCCCGGTCGCGAGCGCGTTCCTCGAGAAGCTCGTGGAGCGGACCCGCGGAATCAAGGCGGGGGACCCCACCCGACGCGAGAACTGGATGGGGCCGGTCATCAACGAGCGTGCGTTGCGCACCTTCACCGATGCCGTCGCTGAGGCTCGCCGCGATGGCGGGACGGTGCTCATCGGCGGTGAGGTGTTGACGGATCCCGACACTAGGCGCGGCTACTTCCCCACGCCGACGATCGTTACTGGCCTGGCGCTCGACCATCGCCTCTTCCGCGACGAGCTCTTCGTTCCGCTGGTTGTCGTCGGCGAGGTCGACTCGGTTGACGAGGCGATTCGCCTGGCGAACGACACCCCCTACGGCCTGACCGCGGGTATCTACTCGCGCGACCAGGGCGAAATCCGCGCCTTCCTCGACACGATCGAGGCGGGCGTGGTCTACGTCAACCGCCGAGCCGGGTCGACCACTGGCGCCTGGCCTGGCGTGCAGTCGTTCGGCGGCTGGAAGGGCTCCGGGTCGTCCGGGAAGAACGGGCTGGGGCCCTACTACGTCCAGCAGTTCCTCCGCGAGCAGTCGCAGACCGTGCTCGGCGAGGAGCCACCCCCGGCGTGACCCTGGACGAGGCCGCGGTCGCCGGGACGAGCGGCTGGTATGCCGTTCAGCTTCGGTATGCCTACCTCGTCGGTGAACCGCCGGCTGCGCGCATGGTCGAGGACCGCGTGATCCTCGTCGACGGCGCGGACGAGGAAACCGCGCTGGGACGCGCCTTCGAGATCGCACCCCTGTACGAGGACGAGCTGCAGACCGACGACGGTGACCCGGGGCAGATCCGCTTCGAGGGGGTCGTCGCGATCAAGGAGCTCGACGATCCGCCGGCCGCCGGCACGGAGGTCTGGCACGAGTTCATGGCTCCCGACGGTAGCGCCCCCGACGCCGCCGGCGAGGAGCTGCCACCCGTCTGGCCCTCGGAGATGGCGTTCCCACGCGGGTCTGACGACTAGACCCCATGGCGGGTCTGGGCCCGGTGGGGCTCGCGTACCGCATTGCGCGCCCGCTCCTCTTCCGCTTCGACGCAGAGCGCATCCACGATCGCACCCTCCGCGCCCTGCGCTTCGCCGGCCAGAATCTCATCGGGCGCGGGCTGCTGCGCATCGCCGCCTCGGCTCCGGCCTCCGGGCCTGGCGCCGAGGTTGCTGGAATCTCGTTCCGCAATCGCGTCGGCGTGGGCGCCGGGTTTGACAAGAATGGGGTTGCCCTGCGCGGCTGGGCTGCGCTCGGTCTCGGGTTCGTTGAGATCGGGACGGTGACACCCGTCCCACAGCCTGGCAACGCGCAGCCGCGGCTCTTCCGCCTATCGCAGGATGAGGCGCTCATCAACCGTATGGGCTTCAACAACGCCGGAGCCGCCGCGCTTGCGCGCCACGTCATCCTCGCGCGCCCACGGTTGCCGGCAGGCTTCGTGGTCGGCGTGAACATCGGCCGCGGGTACGCGACCCCCAACGAGCGGGCAGTCGACGATTACCGCGACGCGTATCGGCTCATCGCCCCGGTTGCCGATTACGTGGTCGTCAACGTCTCCTCGCCAAACACCGTCGGCCTACGTGACCTCCAGGATCCCGAGCAGCTGGATGCCATCCTCGCGGCACTCACCGACGCGGGCGACCAGCTGGGTGTCGCCCCACCCCTCTTCGTCAAGGTCGCGCCGGACCTCGATCTGTCGAATCTCTCAGCGCTTGCGGGACGGCTGCTGAACGGGCCTGCACGCGGCGTGATCGTCGCCAATACCAGCCTCGCGCGGAATGGCCTGCGGTCATCGCCGGAGCTCTTGGCCGAGGCGGGAGGAGTCTCCGGGCGACCACTCTTCGCGCGCCTCGTGGAACGGCTGGCCTGCGTTCGCGAAAGGGTCGGTGATCGGCTGGCAATCCTCGCCTCGGGCGGGATCGCCTCTGGCCAGGAGGCCGCCGCCGCGATCGCTGCAGGCGCCGACCTCGTCCAGCTGTGGACGGGGCTCGTCTATCGCGGGCCATCGCTCATCGGTGCGGCGATTCGGCTGGTACGATAGCCAGCTGTATAGCCAAGGGCGCGGGCAGGACGCGCCGCTCCGATTCGGAGTAGCACCCATGTCCGTTGAAGTAACCGCCGCG
>JALYLE010000183.1 GCA_030774375.1 Chloroflexota bacterium
ATGTTCGAGGTGGGGCCTACGATCTGGGACCTCGCGGCTCCGTCGTTGATCGTTGGGGAGGCGGGCGGGCGCTTCACCGACCTGGCCGGCGTGGCATCGTACGCGGGACCTGCGGCGCTGGCGACGAACGGGGCGCTCCATGACGAGTTGCTCTCGCTCCTCGGACCGTGACGATCGCCGCTTCGCCCGGCGGCGCCCAGGCAGCGAGGGATCGCCGCGTTGAACTCGCGATCGCCATCGTCCCGGTCCTGCTCGCCGCAGTCTCCATCCTGACCCTGGTCGATCCAGGTATTGCCCCGGCGACCGTCAACGTGAGCCTCGACCTGGTGCTGAACGCGGCCGCCACCCTGGTGGCGGTTTCCGTCGCCGCGTTGGGCTGGGTGCACTTCCGTGAGGGCGGAGACCCGGCGGCGCTCTTGCGTGCCTCCGCGTTCCTGGTCCTCGCCACACTGAACGCGCTTGTCCTCGGTGCAGTTGTGTCCGGTGTCGGGACTGCCTTTGGCCTTTCTCTCGCCGATCCCGGGCAGCTGCCGCTGTGGGCCGTAACTCTTGCTCGCGCCGTCGCCGCCGTTCTCCTCATCGGTGCTGGTGTCGCGGCCCTCCGCCGTCGGTCACTTAAAGGCTCGCCGGCAGCGCTCGTGCTGTGGCTGCCGGCCGTCCTGGTTGCCGGCGTCATCGTGCTGGCCGCGATCACCCAGGACGCGCTGCTGCCGCTCCTCTCCAACGCTGACCTGCAGCGGCTGCAGGCCAATCCCACGCAGCCCCTCGTGGTGCAAGGAGCCTATGCATTCGGGTTGGCGCAGGTCGTCATCGGCATTGGCTACCTTGCGGCCGCGGCGCTCTCCTACCGGCTGTACCAACGCAGTCACCTGGGAACGGAGGCGCTCTTCACGGTCGGTCTGGTCCTGGCGGCATTCAGCCAGGTGCAGGCCGCCATCCACCCCGGCACGTACCTGTCGCTGGTGACTGCCGGCGATCTCCTGCGGGTCGCCTTTTACGCGGTCATGCTGTTGACCGTGGCCGCGCAGAGTCGCGCGGACGTCCGGGACCTCCGTCATGCGCATGCGGAGCTGGTCGGGCTTAGGGACGCAGAGCTGGCGCGCGCCACGGCGGAGGAACGTGCCCGGCTCGCGCGCGAAATCCACGACGGGCTGTCCCAGGAGCTCTGGTTCGCCAAGCTCAAGCAGGCTCGCCTCACTTCGCTAGCCGACCTGCCCGAGGACGCACGCGGCCTGGCGACGGAGGTTGCGTTCGCAATCGAGTCTGCGCTGGCCGAGGCGCGGCAGGCGATCGCCGCCCTGCGCCCGGCGGAAGGCGCGACCTTTGCCCAGGTCGTCGAGCGCTACCTGGAGGACTTCTCGGACCGATTCGGCATCCGTGCCGAAAGTGCCTGCGACCCGCTGGCCGAGCGAATCCCCGCGCGTGCCCAGGCGGAGCTGCTGAGGGTCATCCAGGAGGCGCTGAACAACTCCCGCAAGCACGCGGATCCCACGCTCGTGCGCGTTGATGTTGCGTCCAGCAATGGCGGTCTGCGCGTCACGATCACCGACAACGGGCGTGGCTTCGAGCCCGAGGTGATCGGGGAGAGCGGCTATGGTCTGCAGAGCATGCGCGAACGAGCAGCGGTTATCGGTGCGTCGCTGCTGGTCGATTCCCAGCCGCACGACGGCACCCGGATCGTCGTGGAGCTCCCCCTGGCCGGAAGGCCCGGATGAGCGCACCGCTCCGGGTGATGCTGGTCGATGACCACGCTCTCGTCCGATCCGCCGTGCGGCAGGCCCTGGCCGCTCCTGACATCGAGATCGTCGGCGAGGCCGCCACCGCAGATGAGACGCTCCTGCTCGCGCCTCAGCTGCAACCCGACATCCTGCTCCTGGACATCAATCTTCCCGGCACGGACGGACTTCGCCTCGTGCGCGAGCTCGCACCACGCCTTCCTGAGACCAAGATCGTGATGCTGACCGTCTCCGCCGCGCGTCGCGACCTGATCGACGCGGTTCGAGCCGGCGCCGCAGGGTACCTGACCAAGGATCTGAGTCCCGAGGCGCTCCAGCGCGCGGTGCGTGGCGTGCGTTCGGGGGACCTCGCCATGTCGCGGACCATGGCCGCGGACGTGATCCAGCATCTGACCTCGGCCACGCGCCGGCCCGGTCCCGCAGGAGAGGCGTCCGACCTGGCCGACCTCAGCGCCCGGGAAGAGGAGGTGCTCCATCAGCTCTCCGACGGTCTCACCGACCGACAGATCGCGGATCGCCTGAGCATCTCGTCCCGTACGGTGGAGACGCACGTGGCCAACGTCCTGAGGAAGCTGGGCGTACGCAACCGCTCGCAGGCGGCCGTGCGATACCGCGAGCTTCGCGGTCCAGAAGGATCCGGGGCCTAGACGCCCACCCGTTCGCGCGCTGCCACCACCGCGGAGGCCAGCTCGACTCGGAAGAGTCGGGGATGGTCAATCTCGAGCGTGATGTCTGAGCCGTTGCGCAGCCGAATAAGCAGCAGCCGCTCGAGCGCCACGAGCATCTCGTCCAGATCGCCGAGTCGCCATTCGGTCGCCTGGCCGGCGGCCACATGCAGAAGGCGCTCGCTGGTCAAGTAGACCGCTCCGTCGCGCGGCATCTCGCCATCCGCGAGCGCAATCTCGAGGAGCCCGTGCGCACGCGACGCGTGCAGGACCTCGCCCGATCGCAACTCCGGTGTTCCATTCTCGTCTGTCGTCAGGACCGGCAGCCCGTCAATCCGATGGCGGCGCCTCGCCTCATCGGCGGCCATCTCGTCGGCCGCGATGCGATCGCTGATCCTTCTGGCGTCACGGAGCGCGGGGGAGGCGTCGGCCGCCGTCCCGTCGGGCTGGGCGCCCTCGGCAGCCTCCAGCGGGACCAGCTGTGCGTCGGCGGAGTCCATTGCGGTGAGTCTACGGGGCGCGCGGGCGGGCGCGCCATCGGTAATTCGCACACCTGAGATACGGAGACGGAGCTCCGTACCCGTAGGCGCCGATCCGCGACGCCGCCCGTAGGTCCCCGGATGGCGCGGATCGCCCGTCGCCTTACCGTCTGAGGGCTGGCAGGCCGTGTGCCCAGGTCTGCAGCGTTCCGCCATGAGGTTTGTTGTGCCCGTCCCGTCACCAACCGTCCGCGGTCGCCTGACCGCCATCGTTCTCTCCGCCTTCGTCTTGCTGTTCTCCCTTCAGCCCGCGCTTGCTACTTCTATTCAAACCGACCTGTGGGTTTACAACAACGGCGACACGGTGACGGTCAGCGGCGAAGGCTTCGGCCCGGACGAGAGCGTCAATCTCACGACGACGGATCCGAACGGGACGGTCGTCGACCAGGGCACGGCCCAGACCGATCCGATCGGCGGCTTCACGTATGCGTTCACTCTCAACGCCACCGTTGGCGGCATCTATGACGTCCTTGCCGTGGGCGACCCCTCCGGGCTCAGCGCCTCGACGCAATTCGACCCGCCGATGCCACAGCTTTCCCCGACGTCACACGCCTTTCCCTCCACCTCGGTCGGCGCCACGAGCGCAGCCTTCACGTTCACCCTTCTCAATCAGGCTGGTGGGCAGAAACTGAACATCAACGGAGTCCAGTTCTCGGGAACAGACCCGAGCAACTTCGCGGTGACTGCGGCCACGGATCCTGCCGGAAAGTCGCTAAATGCGACCGAATCGCTGACCTTTGACGTCGTGTTCTCGCCGAGCGCGAGCGGCGCACGAAGCGCGACCCTAACCGTCAAGAGCAACGGGCCAGACGTAGCGGCAAGCCTCACCGGCACCGGACTTGCCTCTGACACGCAGGCTCCGACCGGCTCGGTCTCGATCAACGGCGGCGCTGCGTTCACGAACTCGACCGCCGCGACCGTCAGTCTGTCCGCGACCGATAGCGTGGGAGTGACCGGCTACTTCGTTGCGAACGGCTCAACGTGCGGCTCGCCGAGCTTCACGTCCGTGGCGTCGACGACAAGCTTTAGCACGACCGTGAGCCTTACGCTGACTACTGGCGACGGGCTGAAGACGGCCTGCGCCCTTTACCGCGACGCCGCGGGGAACGTCTCAGCGGTTGCCACCGATACCATCACTCTGGATTCCGGGGTCCCGGCTGCTCCGGTCATCAGCAGCCCGGCCAACAACAGCTACAACAACACCGGCAACGTGACCGTGTCGGGCAGCGCCGAGGCCAACAGCACGGTTGAGCTTTTCGACGGCGCCACCTCCAAGGGCACCACCAGCGCCAATGGCGCCGGTGCCTGGAGCAAGGCCCTGACCAGCGTGGTCGACGGCCTGCACACCTACACCGCCAAGGCTACCGATGCGGCCAGCAACACCTCGGCCGCCTCGAACGCGGTGAATGTCACCGTCGATTCCGGGGTCCCGGCTGCTCCGGTCATCAGCAGCCCGGCCAACAACAGCTACAACAACACCGGCAACGTGACCGTGTCGGGCAGCGCCGAGGCCAACAGCACGGTTGAGCTGTTCGACGGCGCCACCTCCAAGGGC
>JALYLE010000184.1 GCA_030774375.1 Chloroflexota bacterium
ACCAGGTGGCCTCCGCCCTCTCCCTCGAGCGCCCGCCGGAGCGGATCGAGTGCTACGACATGAGCAACATCCAGGGAACGAGCGCGGTCGGCAGCATGATCGTCTTCGTCAATGGCCGGCCGGAGCCACGCGAGTACCGGCGCTTCCGGATCCGCTCCGGTGAGACGCCCGATGACTTCCGGATGATGGCCGAGGTGCTGCGCCGACGCTTCAGCCGAGCCTCCAGGCTGCGGGTCGAGACGGGCGCGCTCTCGCTGGCGGCCGTCGGTGCCGACGAGGCGCCGGAGGAGGGGGAGGTGCCCGATGGCAACGGCCGCTCACCGGCGAGCGATGGGGGATGGGCCTTGCCCGACCTCGTGATCGTGGACGGCGGCAAGGGCCAGCTCTCAGCGGCCATGGGCGTGATGACCGAGCTGGGCCTCACCGACGTGCCGCTCGCCGGCCTGGCGAAGCGGTTCGAGGAGCTGTATGTGCCCGATCGGAGCGGCCCCATCGTGCTGCCGCGCAACAGCCAGGGGCTCTACCTCGTGCAGCGCATCCGGGACGAGGCGCATCGGTTCGCGATCACGTTTCACCGTGAGGTTCGAGCGAAGCGTGCCCTTCATTCCGAGCTGGACGATGTGGCCGGGATCGGGTCGAGCCGCAAGAAGGCGCTGCTCAAGCGCTTCGGCAGCGTCCGTCGGATCCGAGAGGCATCCGTCGAGGAGGTGGCCGAGACGCCAGGCATCAGCCGCGACCTGGCGCAGCGCCTGAAGAGCCATCTCGCCCGTGAGGGGATGCTGGCCTGAGGCGGTGCCGTGGAGCGTCATGCTCGCGGGCCCGCGCTATAATCGCGCGGCCCGCCGCCTTGGAGCGGCGTCTTCTGTGTCTACGCCTTCGCGATGAGCGCGGGCCGTCCGACGCCCGAGCGATAAGGAAGCCGCTGACCGAAGCATGACCTGGCGCCGTCTCGCCCCCTGGGTGATCCTCGTGATCATGGTCCTCGCCCTCTACGTCGACCTGCCGCGCAAGACGCTGGGTATGACCTGGTTGCCACCCGCCCCCGGGTTCTCCGGCCCGGCGCGCACCGTGCTCGGCCTCGACCTGCAGGGCGGAATCCAGGTCACCCTCGACGTGAAGCCGCAGCCAGGTCAAACGGTGACCGACGACCAGGTCGAGACCGCGCGCAACATCATCGAGCAGCGCGTTGGTGGGATCGGCGTCAGCGAGCCGCAAGTTCGGACCGAGACCGCGAGCGACGGCACGCGCCAGATCGTCGTCGAGGTGCCCGGTGTCTCGGACGAGGCCGAGGTCCGCCAGCTCGTGGGGTCGACCGGTCAGCTGCAATTCCTGGACCCGAAGGGGCAGACGCTGACGGAGGGCCAGGACATCACGGCCCTGGTACAGAGCGGGGCTATCGGTGTCATCTTCGACGGCGGGTCGATCGAACCGGGGAGCGTCACCCCCGATTCCAACAACGGCATCCTGGGCGTCAGCTTCCGCCTTCAGGGTGATGCGAGCACGAACTGGTGCACCTTCACGACCGCGAACGTCAACAAGCCAGGCCCGGTCGCATTGGACGGCAAGGTCATCACCACGCCGACCATCAATCAGCCGATCTGCGCCGGCCAGACGATCATCACGGTCGGCACCGGCGCCGATGCGGAGAAGCAGCGCGAGAGCCTCTTCAACCAGCTCCGATATGGCGCCCTGCCAGTTGGGCTGCAGGAAGAGGGTGTGACGACCGTGGCCGCCACCCTCGGTCGAGACTTCCTGACCCAGGCGCTCGCCGCAGGAGCGGTCGGCCTCATCCTGGTCCTCTTCTTCATGATCGCCTACTACCGCCTCCCAGGCGTGCTGGCAGCATTCGCCCTGATCTTCTACGCGCTCGTGAACTACGCAGTCTTTCGGCTGATCCCGGTGACCCTGACGCTTGCCGGTGTTGCCGCCTTCGTCCTCTCGATCGGTATGGCCGTCGACGCCAACATCCTGATCTTCGAGCGGATGAAGGAGGAGATCCGTGCCGGCAAGACGCTCGGACCCGCCATCGAGGCAGGATTCAACCGTGCCTGGTCGAGCATCCTCGACTCGAACGTGAGCACGCTCCTCGTCGCCAGCTGGCTCTATTGGCAGGGGACGACGGTGGTGAAGGGCTTCGCGCTCGTCCTGATCATCGGCGTGCTGCTCAGCATGTTCAGCGCAGTCACGGTGACCCGAACCATGCTGCGCTGGGTGGTCCGCCGCGAGTGGGGTCGCCGCATCCAGCTCTACCACGTCGAGCGCTGACCGATGTACGACATCGTCGGCAAGCGCCGCTGGTACTTCCTGTTCAGTGCCCTGATCACCATCCCCGGCCTGATCTTCGTGGTTGCCGGAGGCCTGAAGCCGTCGATCGACTTCACCGGCGGGACGACGTGGGAGGTCTCGTTCCCGAGTCATCCGAGCGCCGCGCAGGTTCGGGCCGCTCTCGTCGAGCTCGGGCATGGGGAGGCGACCGTGACCACGCTGAGTGACGGCTACCTCCGGGTCCGCACCGAGCCCGTCGGCCTCCTCGCTCCCCAGACACCGATACCGGTACCCTCGCTGCTGCCGAGCCAGTCGCCCGCGGCAAGCGGATCCGCGAGCGTCGGTGCAAGTCCGTCGGTCAGCGCGACCCCGATCCCCACGGCATCTCCGCCGTCGAGCGCAAGCGCGTCTGCGGGCGGCTCAGCAACACCCACCGCCTCGGCAACACCCACGGTGGCCGCCCCAAGCTCATCGCTCGCGCCGGTCGTGCCGGGAACGCCCTTCGACTCCCTCGAGAAGGCGCTCAATGCGAAGTTCGGCATGGGCCATGTTCGCATCGCGACGACGGTCGGCCCGATCATCGGCGCGGACCTGATCCGCAGCTCGGCGATCCTGATCGTCGTGGGCGAGCTGTTCATCCTGGGCTACCTCTGGATCCGCTTCGGGTTCCGATACGGGACGGCCGCGATCGGGGCGCTCCTCCACGACGTCCTGGTCGTGGTCGGGACGTTCGCGATCCTCGGCTACTTCTTCGGCCTGGAGTTCGACGCCCTCTTCGTGACCGCGCTGCTCACCGTCATCGGCTTCAGCGTCCATGACACGATCGTCGTCTTTGACCGAATCCGAGAGAACCGTTTGCGCCACGCCGGAGAGCCGTTCGGCGTGATCGTCAACCACTCGATCCTGCAGACCCTCGGCCGCTCGATCAATACGAGCATGACCGTCGTCGTGACGCTCGCCGCGTTGCTGCTCCTAGGCCCCGCCACGATCCGCACCTTCACATTGGCGCTCCTCATCGGGGTCATCTCGGGGACCTACTCGTCGATCTTCAATGCGAGTCAGATCCTGGTCGCCTGGCACGAGTGGGATGCGCGCCGCAGAGCACGCCAGGCCCCCGCCGGGCGAACCGTCCGGCCATTGAGCCGATAACGCCCGCAGTGCGCCGCTACGCCCTGGACTCCAGCCGATAACGCCGAGAGCGGCCGCCGATAAGGCCGACGCGGCTACCATGGTCGGGTGATCGCCCCGCGCCTGGAATGGGC
>JALYLE010000185.1 GCA_030774375.1 Chloroflexota bacterium
GGTTCGGCGCTGACCAGCTCGTCGACGAGCCCGAACGCCCGTGCGCTCAGCAGGATCTGACCGCCGCGCGCTTCGCTGCACAGGCGCGCTGCAAGATTGACCACGCTGCCCACCGCACCGTAGTCACGGCGACCTTCGAATCCAATCTGGCCCATCGTCGCATACCCCTGCGAGATACCGATTCCTAGCGCCAGGTCATAGCCGCGTCGCCGCCAGTCGCGGGCGAGTTCAACGACGCGGGCCTGCATATCGACGGCCATCCGGACGGCTTGAGCGACGGGGTCCGGAGACGGCACGGGATCGTTGAAGAAGATCATCAAGCCGTCGCCGTAGATGTCCTTCAGCGTCCCCTCGTGCCGGAAGATCAGCTCACCCATCGCCGAGTGATAGAGGTCGAGGACGCCCATTACGTCCTCGGGTTCACCCACCTCCGAAAACGCAGTGAACCCACGCAGGTCACAGAACACAACGGCGATCTCTCGGCGGTGGCTTTGCAAGAGCGACTCGGTGCCGGACGAAAGGATGAGTTCGGCCAGCTGCGGTGACAGGAAGCGGCGCAGTCGGCTGAGCCGCTCCACCTCCTCCACCTGTTCGGCCACGCGCTCCTCCAGCGTCTGATTCCACTCGCGCAGCTGCGCCGCCTGGGCATTTACCGTGTCCTGGTACTCCTTGACGCGCAGCAACGACCTAACCCGTGCAAGGAGCTCGTTGCTATCGACCGGCTTGGCGATGAAGTCGTCGGCGCCCGCCTCAATCGCCTTGACCTTTTCAGCGTGTTCGCTCGCGGTGACCATGACGATGGGCAGCATTCGGGTCTCGGGCGACTCGCGCAGCGTCCGGCATACGTCGTAGCCGGTCATGCCCGGCATCACGATGTCCAGCAGGAGCAGGTCAGGATGCTCGCTGGCGACCTTCTCTAGCGCTTCGGCGCCCGACGACGCGGTGATCAGCCGGTAGCCGTGCGGCGTCAGGATCGCGTCGAGAACCTTCAGGTTCTGAGGTATGTCGTCGACGGCGAGGAGCGTTCGCGGGCCAGCTGCGTCTGTCATTGCGACGCCTTCGCGGAATCGATGAAGCTGGCGACCTGCGCCGGAAAGGCTCGGACATCGATCGGCTTCTCGATGAAGCCATCGAACCCGGCGGCGCGGAAACGGTCGCGCTCCTCAGGCATCACCGACGCGGTGACGGCGACGACCGGTATACCTGCGGTTCGCGGCTCGGCGCGCAGGACCTCGAGCGCAGCCATGCCGTCCATGCCGGGAAGTCGGATGTCCATCAGCACGAGGTCGGGGACGTGCGCGCGCGCGAGCTCGATGCCCTCCTCCGCCGTCCGCGCTTCGACCGTACGGTAGCCGCGGTACTGGAGGATGTCGCGCACCAGCTTCAGGTTCTTCTCGTTGTCTTCGACGACGAGCACAAGCTTCGGCGGAAGCGCGTCGCTGGTCACGCTAGGCCGCGGCAGTCGCCCTGGCCGGCAGGCGCACCGTGAACGTGCTGCCTTTGCCGAGCTCGCTCTCAACGGTGATCGTTCCGCCGTGGAGCTCGACGAACCGCCGGGCCAGACCAAGGCCCAGGCCGGTCCCCTCCTGCGCGCGATCCGGTCCGCTCTCTGCCTGCTGGAACGCCTCGAAGATACGCTCCTGGTCCTGCTTGGCGATCCCGACGCCGCTGTCCCGGACTGAGATCGCCACGTTCTCCGAGTCGACCCGCGCCTTCACCGCGACCTCGCCTCCGGCCGGCGTGAACTTGACCGCATTGGACAGGAGATTGAACAGCACCTGCTTGATCTTGCGCTCGTCGGCCTCGATCACCGTGTCCTGCAGAGGAACATCCACCATGAGCTCGACGCCCTGGCGTGCGGCGCGCTCCCTCACCATCGTCATGCCGCTCTCTATAGCCTGCGGCAGCGAGAAATGGCTCAGTTCGAGCTCCATTCGGCCGGCTTCAACCTTGGATAGGTCGAGGATGTCATTGATCAACGCGAGCAGGTGCCGGCCCGATGAGCGGATGTCGTCGATGTACTCGAGCTGCTTTTCGTTGAGCTCGCCGAACATCTGCTCGCTGAGCACGTCAGAGAAGCCGATGACCGCGTTGAGGGGCGTGCGCAGCTCATGCGACATGTTGGCCAGAAACTCAGACTTGTGGCGGCTGGCCGTCTCGAGCTCGCGATAGAGCCGGCCAAGCTCGTCATTCATTCGGTTGACGTTCGAGGCCAGTGAGCCCAGCTCGTCGCGGTTGGGTACGTCCACGTCGCCGCTGAAATTGCCGGCGGCGATGGCGCCGAGTCGGCGTTCGGTCAAACGAATTGGTCCGATGATCGACCACGACAGGACATAGCCAAGTCCCAGAGCCAGGACCACGCTGATCGCGGCAATCGCGACGAACAGCCGCTCTGAGTCCGCGAACGAATCGCGGTTCTCGGTGATGAGCGCGGTGGTCTGGTCGATCGTTCCCTTCACGAGTCCGGACGAGAGTCTTTCGAGCTCGTTGGAAAGGGGCTCGGCGCGCTGGCCCTGGAGCTTGAGTCCGGCGTCGGGCCTCCCGGCGAGGTCAAAGTTCGCGATGTCGGTCATCGCGTTCTTCATGTCAACGAAGTCCGTGCTGATCTTGTCGAGCGCTTCTTTCTCCGTGTCCGGTGGCACAAAAGCGAGGTTGGCGACGTTCGTCGCCGGCTCGAAACGGGTCAGCGTTGACGAGATTGCGCTGTCGATCGTAAAGAGCGCCGCGCTACCGTGTACGCCGGCAACCCCGCCGGCACGCAGGGCGAGCAGGACGCGGACCTGCCTGGCGTCGGTTTCGATCTCGTTGTATGCCGTCGAGCGGAGCTGCAGATCGCCGAGCTGTTCGGCGCGCGCGTTCGACTCGCCGATTACTCGCAGGCCCAGCGCACCCACGACGACCAGCAGCACGACCGGCACGACGAACGCGATGAGCAGTTTCGTGTGCACGGTCACGGGCATGCGTCCGACGGCACGTGCGAGTTGGTCGCGGATCTTTCTCAGCACGCGCGCTCGCCCCGATCTAGCGTCAACGTGCTGGAAGCGGGGTCACGGCGCGAGCTCAGGCGACGTGGTCTGGTCGATTGCGTACAGATCGGCCGCATATCCTGTCACCGTCTCTCGCGCGACGCCCCCTTGGGTGGTGCAGCATAGGCCCATGCAAAAGGGGTGATCCGCGTTCCGCCTTGGTCGAGACATCGTCCTGACGCCATCCGAGCGGAGGCGCAGGTGCCGGAACAGCCGGCCGATCGCGGTGTCATCCATCCCGCTGGATGGTCGGTCGCCCGGCTTACCGGTCGATTGCCAGGCTCCAGGGCTACTCGCCAGCCCTCGTGCGCGCAACGAACTGGCCGAAGCCGCGCTGGCCGACGAAGTCGCCGTCGCAGATGACGGGGCGGCCGCGCACGAAGACCGAGCGCACGGCGCCGGTCAGCTCGAAGCCCTCGAACGGCGTGTAGTCGCTGGTGTGATGGAGGTCGGCAGCCCGCAGCGTTCGTCGTGCGGCGGGGTCGTAGAGAACCAGGTCAGCGTCGCGCCCGGGCTCGATCGCGCCCTTGCGCTCCAGCCCGAACAGGCGGGCGGGCGAGGTCGCGACCAGGTCGACCAACCGCTCGACCGACAGCCGGCCCTTCGCGACGCCCTCCGAGTAGGCGATCGAGAGCAGCGTCTCGATGCCAGGGGCGCCGTTGCTGATCCGATCGAACGGCACGCCCCGCCGAGCCTCGGCCTTCTCGACGGCCATTCGATCGGGCACGTGGTCGGTGGCGATGAGGTCGAGGCCGCCATCGGCGAGGCCAGCCCAGAGCGTATCCTGATCGGACGCTGGTCGGAGTGGGGGCGAGATGATGCATTCGGCG
>JALYLE010000186.1 GCA_030774375.1 Chloroflexota bacterium
CAGTGCGGCGTCGCCGAGTCGACGCCTTTGGACCAAAAAAATTCGCCGAGCCAGTTTCGCTTTCGTCCACCGTTTCCGCTGACTTTCGCCTTCCGGCTACTGCCTTCGGACTCGGTTTCGACCTACTTGCGCTCTGTGCTCGGCGCAATTGGCAATCTAGCGTGTCAAGCAAATGATTCAAGGGGTCACAAAAGGTCGTGGCCGCAATTTGCGAAGTTTTCCCTTTTCAACATTTCCACAGCCAATCTTCCAACATGTGGACAGCGGTGTGGAAAGGGATCAGCGGCGACCGAACAGACGCCACGCGGGCGCGACCACGGGATCAGTCACTCGCTCGACCAGCTTAACCGACCAAGAGAGGACACGTCGCCCTACGCGCGCGACGAGCAGGGCGGAGAGGAGACCGACTACGCAACCGGCGAGGACGTCGGCGGGGTAGTGGGCGCCGGTCAGGACGCGCCCAACGCCGATGACGACTGCCAGGGCAAGGAAGATCGCGCCGACCACACGGTCGAAGAGAAACACTGCGAACGCAATCGCGAACGCCGCGCTCGCGTGATCGCTCGGGAACGAGGGGTCGTGGGACTTGGACAGGTGATAGAGAGCGGGGTGGCTTTCGTAGGGCCGAGGGCGGTGCCAGGCCTGTGCGATCAACTGGTTGACCAGGAGGGCGACTGCTGCCGACGCGAGCGCGGAGGCCGAGGCGAGCTTCCAGAGTCGCGAGCCGCCGGGCCGCCCGAGCAGCCAGAGCGCGAAGGCAGCGCCCGCGATCAGGACGACGACCACACTCTGGATGTCGTTCACGGCATGCGCAAGCCATCGGTGGTGGGCCATGAAGTTGTTGACGGAGTGGTAGACGCGGTAGTCCAATGGCGGCAGGCTAACGCTAGCCCGACGCGCCGACCGGCAGGCCGGGGAGGAAGCTCGAACGGGATCCCCGTCGCCGGGTCGACATAGACCGCCCGGTAAAGGTTGTCCGGGCTCGAGCTGAGCCCGGAGGCCTGGAAGGAGCCGTCCGCGGCGACCGGGCTCGTCGCGACGAGCTCGCGCGGAGCTTGGAGAAGCTCGTGGTAGATCTCGACCGTGCCGCCACCGGCGCCGACCACGGCGCCGCCGATCTGTCCGCTCTCATCGACGGCGCCCATCCTGATCTGGATGGGGGGGAGCGATGGAGCCGGAGAGCGGAACCACTCGAGCGCGCCCTCGCGCGACAGCAGGAGCTGCCGTGAGCCTCTGAGCCCGACGACGAAGCCTTCCAGCCGTCCATCCAGCTGCCACGCCGCGTTGCCCGGCCCCTGCAGCACGAGGCCTGCGTACACCGGCCAGTCGTCCGCGAGGCTCACCCAGTCATAGGCGGCGACCTCGGGCGTGTTTTCGCCCTGTGCGATCGACACGAAGATGCCGTGCGACAGCGTCCACGTCGTCTGCGTCTCGGCGCTCGACGTCAACAGGACGACGAGATCGCCGGGCACGGCCTCCGGGGAGACCTGCGTCCAGGCAGACCACAGAGTGGAGGAGAGGAAGACGGCGCCGACGTGGCCCTGGGGCGAGCCGAGGCTGCTCGCGAAGAGGTACTGGCCTTCCCAGCCGCCGCCTGAGGCGGGGCCCCAGTCGATCGCAGCGGACGTGTACGTCTCGACGACATGGAGGCGTCCATGGACGAGGACGGGTGCGGCTCCGGGCGGAAGGTCGCTCGTCGGAAAGCCCTTCTGGGTGATCGCGCGCGTGCGGGGCCTGACGCCTTGGCCGAACGTCACGAGCCGCAGAAAGGTCTTCGCGGAAGCCCGCTGAACGGCGTACGCAATCGCAGGCCGGCCGCGGGCGTCGAGTGCGAGGCCTGCCGGCCCGAAGCTGCTGCCGGGGGCAGCCCGTGCGATCGACGTGATCCGGCTGCCCCGAGCGAGGACGAGCCAGCGACCCTGCAGGTCCTCGGCGAGGACGCTGACGAACCGGTGCGGGCGCTCGCTAACCCTGATGCCCGCCAGCGTCACGTTTGCTCCCGGGAGGCGTCCGAGCCGAAGCGTCACCCAGCGACCGCGGCGATCACGGAGCGCCGCGTAGAGATCCCGGCCGACCGTGTACGCCACGTACGGCGTCCCGTCGGCCGCCACGGCGAGCACGCCCCGATCCGCCTGGTTCGTCACGACCTCCGCCTGGGCCGGGGAGGCGAGCGCCAGGGCCGCCGCCAGGCCAATCCACTTCGACTTGACATAACACAGGTTTCCGTGCATTCGCCCAGGAAAAGACAGTAGAGGGTTGACGGGGATAGCTGTGACCTGAAAGCCTCGTGTTTGGCTTCGCCTGCCCAGAGGCATCAACGCATTTAGGAGATGACCGTCGAGATCGAGTCGATCCTCCAGCACGAGGACATCCAAGGACTGCTGGAGAACGCTGAAAGCACGGGCTCGGTCAAGCAGCCTGAGCTTGCTGAGCTGATCGAGGCTCATCAGCT
>JALYLE010000187.1 GCA_030774375.1 Chloroflexota bacterium
CGGATCGATCACGTCGCGGTCGAAGGTGTGTTCGTGACCGATGCTCTTGGGTGCCTGGCTCGGCACTACCGCCGAAGGGTCGACGCCGCGTGCGCGCTGGGCAAGCTCCGCGCCGTGCCGTCCGAACCGTCGCCGGAGGGTGGCGGCTGGCATCGCGGCGAGCTGCCCGATGGTGGTCACACCGAAGTCCGCCAGCGCCCCTCGGGTGCCCGGGCCGACACCCCATAGGCGTCCAACCGGGAGAGGAGCGAGGAAGGCGGCTTCATCGCCGGGCGGGACGACCACCAGCGCATCCGGCTTGCGCAGGTCCGACGCGACCTTGGCGCACAGCTTGTTGCTGGCCACGCCCACGCTCACCACCAACCCCGCTTCGGATAGGACCCGCTCCTTGATGTGCCGGGCGATCGACTCGCCGTCTCCAAAGGCGGCCGAGCTGCCCGAGACATCGAGGAACGCCTCGTCGAGGCTGATCGGTTCGACCAGCGGGGTGTAGCTGGCGAAGATCGCCATGACCTGGTGGCTCAGGTCGCGATAGCGATCCGGGTGCCCGGGGAGGAAGACTCCGTTGGGGCAGAGCCGCGCCGCCGTCCGAAGTGGCATCGCCGAGTGCACGCCGAAGCGGCGCGCCTCATAGCTCGCCGCGCTCACGACGCCGCGCGACCCCGGTTCGCCGCCGACGATCACCGGCTTGCCGCGGAGTGTCGGATCGTCAAGGACCTCGACGCTCGCGTAGAACGCGTCGAGGTCGGCGTGGAGGATCGTGCGTCTCATCTGGCGCCCCAGCTCACCTCGTGGGTTGACGCGTCCGGGGCGACGAACCGCACGAGGTCGTACGCCTCCCCTTCGAGCGCCGCGCGGTCTGCCTTATCGACGGGCAGGAAGGGGCGCAGCTCGACGTGCGCAGTGTCTGGCTGGCGGGAGAGGTCCCAGGTCCCGGCGACGAAGCCGTCGATCAGGAAGGTGGGCAGCACATCGGCATTCTTCAGGTTGACCTGCCGATGCCACTCGACCGGCAGGATCCGCGTCCGGTGAGGAACGGTGTGCGCCAGCAGCAGGCTGTCCCAACGGGCGAGAACGCGTGGTGGCGCCTCGACGTTGGCGTCGGGTCGCGGAGCATCGACCAGGTCGAGGAACTGCTCCCCGTCGACCCTGATCGCGACGACCTCTGGCTCCAGCCTCGCGAGCGCAGCGCGCCAGGGTGTCACGCCACCTCGACCCCGGCCAATCCATGCCAGCGAGTCGTCGAGAGTAGCGGGACCAAAGGCCCGCAGGTGCCGGCGGAGGAGGGTCAGGCGAGCCTCGTCGATGTCAACCTCGCGCGGCGGGGCACCCAGCCAGGACCGTGCGGTGGTGTATCGGCCGTGGCCATACGTCTCTCCTACCTCAGGGACCTGCACGAGGGGTTCGACGGCCATGAAGTGGCGGGAGAGTCCGCGCCAGGGCAGGTCTTGAAGGTCCTGCGGAGCGTGTGCACGCAGGATCTCGGTGAACTGCTCCCGGCGCAGCGGTCGTTCCTCGAGCGCGACGACCGCGGCCTCGTGCGCACCAGCCAGGCGCCGCAGAAGCATGGGGTCGAGCGGGTCCATGCGACACAGCTGCCGCCACTGACTGAGCCGGAAGGGCTGGGTGATCGCCCACATCGGCCAGAAGTCGCCCGCCGTCACCACGTGCTGCGTCATGCGCAGCAGCCCGGCACGCACCACGGCGCGGGAAGCGAACGCTTCGTCCAGCCGTGCCTGCTGGAAGTTCGGCAGACGCGTCCAGAGCGCGACGGGCGGCCAGTCGGGATGCTGGGATTGCAGTGCGCCGAACTGCTCAACCGCGTCGGGGACGGGACGGTTCTCTCGGTCGAGGAGCCCCTGACGGGCGAGGGTGGCGCGATTCAGCTCGCGTGGGCTGACGCTCAGATCGGCCATTGCGCGTTCGCCGGCGCCACGAGATGGGGCGCCATGTGTCTGCCTACGCGAGCCTGCGGATGACCCCGACGACCTTGCCCTGGACCTGGACCTCGGTAGCGTAGATGGGCTCCATCTCGCTGTTGGCTGGTTGGAGACGGATACGGTCCTTCTCGCGGAAGAAGCGCTTGAGCGTTACCCCGTTGTCCTCAAGCAGGGCGACGACGATGTCCCCGTCGCGTGCGGTTGCCTGGGGCTGAACGATGACGTAGTCGCCATCGTCGATCAATGCGTCGATCATGCTCTTTCCGCGGACGCGGAGGACGTATGAGTCATCCCGCGCCTGGATCGAGCGCGGCACCTCGAGCGACTCCGGTGCGTCGGCGTATGCCTCGATGGGCTGACCGGCGGCGATCTCGCCGAGGATCGGCAAGCTCACCACGTCGCGTTCGACGGGCATGCGGAAGGGGGTGACCCGCGACGTGCTGCGCGCCACGCGCTTTCCCTCGGCACGCGGTGTCAGCCGCAATGCTCGCGAGCTGTGGGTCCCGCGTTCGAGTAGGCCATCGCGTTCCAACGCGAGCAGATGGTGATGGACGGCCGATGTCGAGGCCAGGCCCACGCTGTCGGCGATCTCGCGCACCGACGGCGGGTAGCCACGCTCAACGACGGTGCGAGCGATGCATTCGACGATCTTCTGGCGACGCTCAGCGTCGTGGCGTGTCACCTGGGCCGGTCCCTCCATGCGCTCTCAGTTCCGGCGACCATACCAGAACAGGTGTTCTATCGTCAACCTGGGGCCAGCCCCGGTCTGCCGGGCAGCCACCTCTGCTAGAATCGGGCGCCCATCATCCCTTGGAGGCGGCATCCGCTTGACCTCAACCAGCCGCTGGCGCTATCTACGCCTGGCGCAGCTCGTCTGGAAGCTCCCGACCTACGCCCGCGTGGTGTGGGGCCTCTTCCGTGATCCGCGGACACCGATCCACCTCAAGGCGATCCTCGCGGCGGGACTCGTCTACCTCGTGACGCCAATCGACATCATTCCAGACGCGCTGCCAATCATCGGCCAGGCAGACGACCTGACGGTCCTGCTGCTGGTGCTCGACCTGTTTGTGGCCAATGCGCCGGCTGAGGCCCGGGACGAGCACACCGAGCGAGCGAAGAAGGGGACCGCCCTCCTCGACGAGGATCTGGCGCGCCTGCGATCCATCCTCGGCGACCGTTACGATCGAATCAGGGATGCTCTCCCCGAGGTGCTGGAGCGCTACGGGTCGCTCCGTGATCCGGAATGGATGCGAAGCATGATTGCTGCGTGGCGCGCGCGCCGCGCTGGACTGGACGCGCCCCGACCGGCTGGACGCGGCAGACCACAGCACACTTCGCTTAACTGACGGAAAAGGACACGCGAACGATGAAGGTAATCCTCCGGCGAGACGTGAAGGGCCTCGGTCACGAGGGCGACCTGAAAGAGGTGCGCGACGGCTACGCGCGCAACTTCCTGCTCCCGAGTGGTGCGGCCACGCTCGCCGACACGGGCGCGCTGAAGAACTGGGAGCGCCATCGCGGAGAGCGCGAGGACAGGGCGCAGCAGATTCGGAGCGAAGCCCAGAAGATCGCGGACCGATTGAGCGAGACGAAGCTCGAGGTGGCCGTGAAGGCCGGCGAGAAGAATCGGCTCTTCGGTTCAGTAACGAACCGCGAGATCGCCGAGCTGCTGGCGAAGGAAGGCATTGAGATCGATCGCCACCAGATCGCCGTGCGCGAGCCGATCAAGACCGTGGGCGAACACCGCGTCACCGTCAACCTTCACCACGGCATCGAAGCCCAGGTCGTCGTCACGGTCGTCCCACTGCACTAGGGTCCGGGCCTGGCCGCGCGACATCCAAGGTGTCGCGAGGGGGCGCTTCGATAGCCCTGCCCCAAGCCGGCGCCCGCCGGACGGGCTGCAGGTTGAGCCTATCCACAGCGAGTCCCCAACGATCTTGACGGTTCGTGGGTAAGTCGGTGCACAACTGACCTCGACCCCGCGGACCGGAGGCTAGGGTCGCTCCAACGAGGTCGAACGACACGGACGAGGGCCAGCGGTGATCGCTCTGCGCGGAATCTGTTCACGGCAACCATGAGCATCGACAAGCTGGCGCCGCAGGCGCTCGAGTCGGAGCAGAGCGTCCTCGGGTCGATCCTCATCGATTCCGACGCGATCCTGAAGGTTGGCGACTTCCTGCGCCCGGCCGACTTCTACCGGCAGCAGCACGCCGACATCTTCGAGGCAATGCTTGCGCTGCACGGCCAGCGCGAGCCCATCGATCTCGTCACGCTTGCCGATGAGCTCGCCCGCCGCGAACGGTTGGAGCCGATCGGGGGACCGGCATATCTGGCAGGCCTCATGAACGTGGTGCCGACCGCGGTGCACGTCGAGCACTACGGGCGGATCGTCGAGCGCAAGGCGGTCTTGCGCAACATCATCGCCGCCGCCGGAAAGATCGCCGCCGTAGGGTACGAGGAGGCGAATGACGCCGAGGCGGCGATCGACCGCGCGGAATCGATCCTCTTCGAGATCAGCCAGCACCGCGGCATCGCCGGCTTCGAGTCGCTCGCCACGCTCCTTGGGCAAGCCTACGATCGGCTCGAGTACCTGCACGATCATCGGGGGCAGCTGCTCGGAATCCCTTCCGGCCTCGCCCAGCTCGATGCCCTGCTGGGCGGCTTCCAGCCATCGGACCTGATCATCCTGGCCGCCCGCCCAAGCGTGGGCAAGACCAGCCTGGCGCTGAATATCGCCCAGCACGCGTCGGTCCGCGAAGCGAAGAAGGTGGCCGTCTTCAGCCTCGAGATGAGCAAGGAGCAGCTCGCCCTTCGGCTGCTCTCATCGGAGACAGGGATCAATCCGCGCCCGCTGCAGACCGGGTTCATGGAAGAGACGGACTGGAGCAAGATCGCGACGGTCATGAACGACATGGCCGGGGCACCCATGTGGATCGACGACTCTCCCGTGCTGTCGGTGATGGAGCTGCGGACCAAGGCACGCCGCCTCGAGCTCGAGCAGCGGGGGATCGACCTCGTGATCGTCGACTACCTGCAGCTGATGCAGGCATCGGCCCCCTCGCGTGAGCCGAACCGGGTGCAGGAGGTGAGCGAGATCAGCCGCGGGCTTAAGCAGCTCGCTCGCGAGCTCAAGGTGCCGGTGATCGCCCTCTCGCAGCTGTCGCGTGGGGTCGAACAGCGCGGGAGCGCGGAGCCTCGACTGTCGGACCTACGCGAATCAGGTTCTATCGAGCAGGATGCAGACGTCGTGATCTTCCTGTACCGCGATGGCGAGCAGAATCCCGACAGCGAGGTGGAGCTCGTCAAGGCCAAGATTGCCAAGCACCGCAACGGGCCGATCGGTGAGGTGCCGCTCCAATTCCGGAAGACGAACACGCGCTTCTATGCGGTAGCACGCGAGGAGACCGTCGCCGCCTACTGACCTGGAGCGGAATTGTGCCGCGGTTTTGGGGTCGCCTTGCGCCTATACGCCTCTTGAAGCCGCGTGTATAGTCGGGCGCTGAAACGACCGGCCCTCGTCCGCCCCCAGTCCGCCCGATCCGTACGCCGCGCGCACGCGGTCAGCTAGAGGCCCGAGGAGGCACTGAACCGTCCAGCGGGCCGGCCGTGTGTGCACAGGAGGCAAGGGAAAGGGTGTACGCCGACAAGACCATCCGCTGCCGTGATTGCGAGATGGACTTCGTCTTCAGCGCAGGCGAGCAGAAGTTCTACGCCGAGAAGGGGCTCGTGAACGAGCCGCAGCGGTGCCAGAGCTGCCGTGCCGTCGCCAAGCAGAATCGAGCGCTGGGGATTGCGACAGGCGGGGGCAACGGACAGCGTGAGATGCACGCTGCGGTATGTGCGGAGTGCGGAGGTCAGGCACTCGTGCCGTTCCTGCCGCGCAACGATCGGCCCGTCTACTGCAGCAGCTGCTTCGACAAGGTGCGTGCCCGAGTCTGATCGGACCGGCGCCGGACCGATATGAACGCCGCCCAGCAGGGGCGGCGTTCGTGTCTCCGCGGGGTACCATACGCGCCGTCCCAGCAGATGAGGTTGCCGCCGGTCCATGTCCGTCATCGCCGTGGTCGGCGCTCAGTGGGGCGACGAGGGGAAGGGCCGGGTCGTTGACTACCTGGCAGCGGATGCCGACCTCGTCATCCGCTACGGCGGCGGCAACAATGCCGGACATACCGTGGTCAACCCGCACGGCCACTTCAAGCTGCACCTGATCCCCTCGGGCATCTTCCACGCGGGGACGCGGAACCTGCTTGGCAATGGGGTCGTCATCAACCCGCCTGCCCTGATCCGGGAGCTCGATGAGCTTGAGGCGGCCGGCATCGGCTGCGGGAACCTCTTCATCTCCGATCGGGCCCACCTGGTGATGCCATACCACGTGATGCTCGACCAGCTGGAGGAGCGCGAGCGAGGGTCGGCGAAGCTCGGCACAACGTCCCGCGGGATCGGGCCGGCCTACGTCGACAAAGTTGCCCGCCGCGGTTTCCGCGTCGTGGACCTGCTCGAGCCGGATACCTTCCGGGGCCAGCTGGCGATTGCGCTCGAGCGGGTGCGACGGTTGGTGAGTGGCTACTTCGGAGCCGGCGGGCCCCAGGACGAGCTGCACGCCACCATCGAGGCGGCGACGGACGAAGGCCGGATCGCGGACGACTACCTCGCCGCGGGGAGGCGACTCGCGGCGCGCGTGGTGGATGGGCAGGCGCTCGTCGATGAGGCTATGGCTCGCGATGAGCGCATCCTCCTGGAAGGGCAGCTGGGAACGATGCGCGACCTGGATTGGGGGACGTACCCGTTCGTGACCAGCTCAAGCCCGATCCCCGGCGGCGCCTCGCTTGGGGCGGGTCTGCCGGCGGTCCGCATCGATCGGGTTGTGGGCGTGGCGAAGGCATACACCACCGCCGTCGGGGCCGGGCCGCTGCCCGTGGAGCTGAGCGACGCCGACGGAGACCTGCTCCGAGAGCGGGGCGTCGAATACGGCACCTCGACGGGGCGGCCTCGGCGCTGCGGCTGGTACGACGCGGTGGCGGTGCGATTCAGCGTCCGGCTGGCCGGCTATTCGGCGATCGCCCTGACCAAGCTCGACGTGCTCGACGCCTTCGAGCGGGTGCGGATCTGCGTCGCCTACCGGGACGCGTCGACCGACCGTCGCTGGGAGACGGTGCCCGCATCGGCATCGCTCTATGGAAGGCTGGGGCCCGTCTACGAGGAGATGCCCGGATGGCAGACCGATACCTCGGCGGCCCGCTCCTGGGAGGACCTGCCGCGCGCGGCGCGTGCCTACGTCGAGCGCCTCGAGGCGCTCGCCGGCGTGCCGATCACCCACGTCTCAGTGGGGCCGGAGCGCGACCAGATGATCCTGCGGAGTTGATCGAGCGCCCGCTATACTCCGGCGAAAGCCGCGGATGACGCTGATGAAGGTTCCCCCGATCCGAGCGGTTCCGATCCCAGGCACGACAGACAGCCCGCGCCGGTTGACGCCGCCCGCGGGCCTTTTGGTACCAGGTGGGGGGAGAGCGTGATCAAAGAGCCCGGGCTGACCGGCGACCCGATGGCGACACGGCTCCGACGCGCGTACGGGTTCGAAGAGGTCGCACTGGTGCCGGGCGTGGTGACGATCGACCCGGCCGAGGTCGAGCTTGGCACCGAGATTGCGGGACGCCACCTCGAGATTCCGTTCATCGCCGCGGCGATGGATGCGGTGAGCGACGTCGACTTCGCAGTCGCGATTCACTTGGCCGGCGGTGTCGCGTTCATCAACCTCGAGGGCCTCTATACCCGATACGAGGACGCCGCCGCGATCGTCGAGCAGGTCGCGGGCGCCGAGAGTGGCCCCGCCGCGGCCCGCGTGCTCACGGCCGCCTACGAGGCGCCCGTCCGCGACGAGCTCATCACCGCGCTCATCACGCGCATCAAGGCACGAGGAGGCCTCGCGGCGGTGGCAACCACGCCCGGATCGGCGTGGCATCACGCCGAGGTTGCCGCGGCAGCCGGAGCAGACCTCTTCCTCGTGCAGTCGCAAGTCTCCAGCGCGCGGCATATCTCCACCTCCGGGCGGGTGCTGAGCCTCTCGGATCTGACCGGCGGCCTGCAGGTCCCGGTCCTCGTCGGCAACACCGTGAGCGGCGAGGCTGCCTACCAGCTCATGCAGCAGGGAGCGGCGGCGGTCCTGGTGGGCGTGGGCCCGGGAGCGGCGTGCACCACCCGCGAGGTGCTCGGCATCGGCGTGCCACAGGTTTCGGCAACCATCGAGGTTGCCGCGGCGCGCGACCGCTTTGCGGCGGATACGGGACGCTATGTCCCCATCATCACCGACGGTGGGATGAAGACGGGGGGCGACATCGCCAAGGCGATCGCCTCGGGCGCCGATGCGGTCATGCTTGGGTCGCCCTTCGCCGCGGCGATCGAGGCCCCGGGTCGCGGCTTCAACTGGGGCATGGCGGCGCCATCGCCGACCCTGCCGCGCGGCACCCGCATTCGCGTCGGCGAGCGGCTGCCCCTCCACCAGATCCTGTTCGGCCCGGCCACCACGTCGCACGGGACACAGAACCTGGTCGGTGCCCTGCGGCAGTCGATGGCCGCGCTCGGGGCGCGCACGATCAGCGAGATGCATGCCGTCGAGATGGTGATCGCTCCATCCATCGCCACCGAAGGCAAGTCCTGGCAGCTCGCCGGTAGCGAGTAGGCGCCGCGGGGCTTCTGGCGAACGTGGGACGCCCTCCAGCGTGACACGCGACGTCTGGCGCGAGGTCGGCGACCGGGTCTTCGTCCGCCGCTACGACACCTGGCACAACGAGGCCTTCGACCAGAACATCGGTGCGGTGGTTGGGGCCGATGGCGTGGCAGTCATCGACACCCGGGCATCGCACCGCCTGGCGGACGAGCTGATCGACGAGCTGCGCCAGCTTAGCCACCTCCCGCTGGTGGCGGTCATCAACACCCACCATCACTGGGACCACTCGTTCGGCAACGCACGCTTCCTTCCGGCGCCCATCTGGGGCCACGTGCGTTGCGCAGAGCGGGTCCGCGACGACGGGGAACGGATGCGGCGGCGAGTCGTCAGCCAGGAGCCGGCCGTCGCGAAGGAGCTGGCAGAGGTCGTCTTCACGCCGCCCGACCACACGTTCGACACGAGCGCGGCGCTCGACCTTGGCGACCGTCATCTCGACCTGCGCTTCGTTGGCCTTGGGCACACCGATAACGACATCGTCGTCAGCGTTCCCGACGCCGGAGTGCTCTTCGTTGGCGACCTGCTCGAGAACGATGCCCCGCCCGGCTTCGGGGACGCCTATCCGACGGCATGGGCGGTAACGGCCGCGCGGCTCGCGACCGACGTCAGGGGCGCGGTCGTGCCCGGGCACGGCAGCGTCGGCGATGCGGCGTTCGCCGAGGCTCAGGCGTTGGAGATCGGTGAGATGGCCGAGCTTGGCCGGGCTGTTGTCGACGGCGAGATGGACGAGGCGGATGCGGCCGGCCGCGCCCCGTTCCCCGCCGCCACGGCACGGACCGCGATCGCTCGGTCGCGACGGGAGCGGGCCGGCTGATCGGCGCTCACAACCCGCTTCGTCGCTTAGACTTGCGCCACGCACAGCACCGCACGGCGACGCGATTGAACCAGAGCACCGACGAGCAGACTGACACTCACGAGCGGCGCCCGTCTGCCGAGCAGCGCGGGCGCACTGTCCACGGTGAGCTGGCCAACGCGGGTCACAGGGTCCTGGTCCCGGACGATGCGGAGGTTGAGGTCTATCTCGAGGCCGCCCTGCATGCCCCGCCGCCCCAGCGCGACGCGGAGGCCCCCGCCGAGCCGGACACCGTAGTCGTCCTCGACTTTGGCAGCCAGTACGCTCAGCTCATCGCGCGGCGCATCCGCGAGCTCCACGTCTACTCCGAGCTCCTCCCGCACGACACGCCGTGGGCGGAGATCGAGCGTCGTCGGCCGAAGGCCGTGATCCTCTCGGGCGGGCCGGCATCGGTCTACGATCCTGGAGCTCCGCGACCCGACCCAGCCATCTGGTCTGGCACCATCCCGGTCTTGGGCATCTGTTACGGACTCCAGCTGATGGCCCACGAGCTCGGCGGCGACGTGGAGCCCGCCACGCGGCGCGAATACGGTCCGGCCTCGGTCACCATCACCAGCGAGGACGGCCTCTTCCGCGGGATCGATCGAGAGCAGCCGGTCTGGATGAGCCATGGCGACTCGATCCTTCGACCACCGGACGGATTTGTGCCGACGGCGCGGACCAGCTCCACGGCGTTCGCCGGCCTCGCCGACGCTACGCGTGGCCTCTACGGCATCCAGTTCCATCCCGAGGTGGTCCACACGCCGAGCGGCCGCGAGATCCTGCGCAATTTTGTCCTCGAGATCGCCGGCGCGCGGCCGACCTGGACGTCGGCCAGCTTCATCGATACGACAGTCAGCCAGGTGCGAGAACGGGTCGGCTCCGGCCGTGTGATCTGCGCCCTCTCGGGCGGGGTCGACAGCGCCGTGGCCGCCACGCTCGTTCACCGTGCCATCGGCGACCAGCTGATCTGCATCTACGTCGACCACGGGCTGATGCGCAAGCGGGAGAGCGAGCTGCTGCGCGTCACGTTCGAGCAGAACCTGGGCATGCACCTGGTGATGGTTGATGCCCAGGACCGATTCCTCCTCCGGCTCGCTGGTGTCGCGGACCCGGAGGAGAAGCGCCGCATCATCGGCGACGAGTTCATCCGCGTCTTCGAGGAAGAGGCGGTGAAGCTGGGCCGCATCGACTTCCTTACCCAGGGCACCCTCTACCCCGACGTGATCGAGTCGAAGACGGCTGAGACGAAGGCCGCGGTGAAGATCAAGACCCACCACAACGTGGGCGGACTGCCGGCGGATCTGCGCTTCAGCCTGATCGAGCCACTGCGCTACCTGTTCAAGGACGAGGTCCGCAACGTCGGCATCGAGCTTGGCCTGCCGGATGCCATGGTGCTGCGCCAGCCATTCCCCGGGCCAGGCTTGGCGATCCGGATCATCGGCGAGGTGACCGCCGAACGGCTCGAGACGCTGCGCGAGGCCGATTGGATCGTGATCGACGAGATCAAGGCGGCGGGCCTGTATCGGTCGCTGTGGCAGAGCTTTGCGATCCTGACCCCGGTCCAGACCGTGGGCGTGATGGGCGATGGACGCACGTACGCGAACGTGGTCGCCATCCGCGCCGTCACCAGCGACGACGGGATGACGGCTGATTGGGCACGGCTGCCCTACGAGGTCCTGGCCAAGATCAGCAGCCGGATCGTCAACGAGGTGGGGGGTGTAAACCGGGTCGTCTACGACATCAGCAGCAAGCCACCAGCCACAATCGAGTGGGAATAGTGAGGCGGTGATTCGGCGACCGTGAACCGATGCCCGAGCTGAGTCCAGCATGGCGCGCCTGGGGACGCACGGTGGCCGCCGTGACGGCGTTGACCTTCGCCGCCGGGACGCTGCTCGCCACCCTCGACGGGCTCAACATCACGACCCCCGAGCCGGTCTTCACACCGGGTGCCGTTCTGCCCGAGCGCATCATCACGATCCTCCAGAACCAGGCGCAACGCTTCCCGTGGGTTCTGGTTGCGACCTTGCTCGCCATCGTGAGCTTCACCATGCTGGCGGCACTTGGCGCCGTTCTCCGGCGTGCCCTGACCGCGTCGGATGATCCACGCGGCTGGGTCGTGCAGGGTGCGTTCTTCCTCGCCGCGACCATCGGGGTCATTGGCGAGCTTGCCTTCCTCGGCGGGCAGGCAGTCGCGTCTGACGCAACCTACTGCGACTGTGCCTTCGCGGATCCGGAGGTAATCGCGCGCGGCGGCATTCTCGACCTCGTCACGTCAATCCAGAACTGGATGCAGTGGGGCGTCGCCGTCTCCTTCGCCGTCGGCCTTGTGGCGGCGGCCAGCCTCGCCCGGGAGAGGGACGGCGTACCGCGCGGCTGGAGGTTATTGACTACCTGGCTCGCGGTTCTGCTGGCGGTGATCGCCGTGGTCGGCGCGGGCTTCTCCCCGCTCGCCGGCGCGATGCAATGGGACGTTGACGCCAACCTGGTGACCGGTGTGCCGTCGCTTATCGCGCTGCTCGTCCTCATCCCGTGGTGGGCACTCTGGTTGCGCGCCTGGCTTCGCGAGGAACCGGCGCCCGCCTGACCGGGCGCCGCCTTGGCGACGTGCCATCCGATCCACTCCAGGTCGCGCGCCGGGCGCGCCGCCGGTTGATGGCCGCGGGCTGGCTGCTCGTTGCCGGCGGTCTCCTGATCGCTGCGACCGCCGATCTGCTCGCCCCCGTCCTCTTCCCCTTTGGACTGGCGGCGGGAGCCCTGACGATGCTCGCAGGGCGTCAGCTGGCGCGGCTGCGCTCGCCGCTCGCCGCGCTGCTGGCGTCAGGCGCAACGCTGGTTGGAGCGGTCGCCGCGGCCGTCGCGTGGCTCGGCGGCAGCGCGGCCGGCTGGCTCGCGCCGGCCCTGGCGGCGTGCATGACCCTCATCGGCTCAGTCGTCCTCGCCGTCCTCTTCGCCGATGCGTCCCACCTGCCAGTCGGGCCTCCCGACGGATAAACGACTAGGATGCGCTGACTGATGTCCAGCTGGTTCGACCGACTCCTCGAGGAGCTGCAGCGCCGCCAGACTGAGCAGGACGCGCGCCGCGAGGGCCGGCCGATACCACCGCCCCCATCGCGCCCGCGGGGCGACCGCTACCGCAAGCCGACCCCCGGCGTGGGCGACGACGGCCCGGACCAAGCCGATGACTCTGATGCGGAGCCGACCCCGCTGCAGGGTCGACGCGGCGGTCGAGGTCGCGGCGGCAACGGAGGCGGTGGGCCGTTCGGCGGTCCGTGGGCCGGCGCCCCAGTCGACTGGGGCGACTGGGGGCGATACCGGCGCTGGATCCTGATCGGTCTTGGGCTCCTGGGACTCCTCGTCTTCCTGTCACTCGCCGGCGGGCTCGTCAACCTGGTCACCGACCTGTGGTGGTTCTCGTCACTCGGCCTGACTGGTGTCCTGACCACGCGCCTCTTCGCGCAGATCGGCTTCTTCGTGCTCGGCTTCGCCGCATTCACCGTCCCAGCACTTGTCTCGATCGTAGTGGCCCGACGACTGGCGCCACGCGTCCCTGTGCGCCGCCTCGGTGGGCTGGAGCTGCCCGACGCGTCACGCGCGGTGACCATCGGTCTGGCGGTGGTCGCGATCCTGCTCGGGCTGGTGAGCGGCGCGGCCTGGAGCGCGAACTGGTCGACGATGCTGCTCTTCGCCAATGGCGGAAGCTGGGGTGTCACGGATCCGCATTTCGGTCATGACATCGGCTTCTACATCTTCGGCCTGCCGTTCTGGCGGTTCCTGCAAGGTTGGGGGGTCGCCAGCCTGGTCGGCATCCTGCTCCTCAGCCTCGGCGTGTACGCCGGCGGAGCGCTGCGCTGGCAGTTCCGGCTGACGGCGCCGGTCCGGGCCCACCTTTCGATCCTGGGCGCCCTGCTGCTGCTGGCGATCGCCTCCGGATACCAGCTCGACATCGCCGAGCTTTCGTACTCGACGCGTGGCATCAAGGGAGCCATCCAGGCCGCCGCCTACGCGGATCTCAACGCACAGCAGCCGGCCTACGTGATCCTCACGGGGGTGGCGTTGATCGCCGCGATCCTGGTGCTCGCCAACATCTGGTTCCGGACGCTCTGGATGCTGGTCCTCGCCGGCGCAGGGTGGATCGTCCTGTCCGTCCTGGTTGGTGGCATCTATCCCGCATTCGTGCAGAACTTCCAGGTGGCGCCGAACGAGTTTGCGGTCGAGAAGCCGCAGATCATCGCGCATATCGGTGCAACCCGCGCCGCGTTCGGATTGGACTCGGTTGCCCAGAAGTCGTTCACGGGCTCTCAACCCTTGAGCCGCGCGTTGTTCACGGACAACGCCACGACGCTCAGCAACATCCGACTCTGGGATTACCGACCCCTGCTCGCCACCATCAGCCAGGTCCAGAACCTGCGCAGCTACTACGACTTCCGCGATGTCGACATCGACCGCTACACCATCGACAACGCCGAGCGGCAGATCATGCTCAGCGGCCGCGAGCTGTCACCGCCGGAGGGCCAGACCTGGACGAATGAGCATCTCTTCTTCACGCATGGCTATGGGATCGTGGCCGTTCCGGTCAACGCCGTAACGCCTGAGGGTCAGCCGGACTACCTGGTGAGCGGCTTGAACCAGAAGGGGGGCCAGCTCCCCGTCCCCCAACCGCGCATCTACTTCGGGGAGGCAGAGAGCAGCTACGTGCTGACCGGCACGAAGACCGACGAGTTCGACTACCCGGTCAGTGCCGAAAAGAACGCAATTACTTCGTGGAAGGGAACCACCGGGGTCGGAACCGGCGGCTTCTTCAGCCGCCTCCTCTTCGCCTTGCGCTTTGGCGACCTCAACCTGCTGATCAGCAACCAGCTGACCGATCAGTCCCAGATCCTGTTCCGGCGAACGCTGGCCGACCGCGTGCAGGCGATCGCCCCGTTCCTCACCTACGACCGGGACCCGTACCTGGTGAGCGCGGACGGCCGGCTGGTGTGGATCTGGGACGCGTACACCACCAGCGATCACTACCCGAACGCCCAGCCGCTCGACGGTGAGCTGTTCACCGGCATGAACTACGTGCGAAACAGCGTCAAGGTGGTGATCGACGCGTACGACGGGTCGGTCAAGTTCTACATCGCCGATCCGACCGACCCGATCATCCATGCCTGGGCCGGCATCTTCCCGGACCTCTTCCAGCCGATCTCCGCCCTGAGTCCTGCCCTCACGGCGCACCTTCGTTTCCCGGAGGACCTGTTCACCGCGGAGAACCAGCAGTACCAGCTCTACCACGTGAGGGCCGATGGCGCCGGCGCCGAGACCCTCTACCAGAAGTCGGACCGCTGGGCGCTCGCATCGCAGGGCACCAACGTCAGTGGCAGCTCCACCGTAATCGAGCCGTACTACGTGATCATGAAGCTGCCGGGCGAGCCCACCGCCGAGTTCGCCCTCATCCAGCCGCTGGTGACCGCCGGACGCAACAACATGATCGCGTGGGTTGCCGCGCGTATGGACCCGGGGCACTACGGGGAACGGATCGCCTTCCGCTTCCCATCCGACACGAGCACCTTCGGCCCCGCCCAGATCCAGGCGCGGATCAACCAGGACGGGAACGTGTCGGCGCAGTTCACCCTGTGGAACCAGGCCGGTTCGAGCGTGGTCCGCGGTAACCTGCTCGTCCTGCCGATGGGCGACTCCATCCTCTACGTGGAGCCGATCTTCCTGCAGTCGACCTCCACCAGCCAGCCGGAGTTCAAGCGGGTCATCGTCGCGTCCCAGAGCCGCGTCGCCTTCGCACCAACCCTTGACCAGGCCGTCTCGCAGGTGCTCGGCGAGGCGAGCGTCCCGCCGCCCGAGGGGGGCGGTGGTGGCGGCGGAGGAGGCGGGGGTGGCACCGGGCTACCCTCCAGCGTTCAGGGGCTGGTGGCCAGGGCCCAGCAGCTCTACACCGAGGCGCAGGCCGCGCTGAGCGCGACCCCGCCCGATCTGGGCACTTACCAAGCCAAGATCAACCAGATGAACGACGTCCTCGCCGCGCTCGCGAAGCTGGTCGGGACGCCTGCGCCATCTCCGACCGCCTCGCCCTGATTCGCCCGATGAATTGCCGGGGGCAGAGTCGGCGGGTACGTCGGCGGGTCCCCGGGCGACGCGGTTGAGCGGCATGGAGATCCTCGTCCTCGGCTCCGGGGCTCGGGAGCACGCCCTGTGCTGGCGACTCGCGCGCGACGAGGCGGTAGCCCGGGTCCGGATCGCGCCGGGCAACGGAGGGACACCGGCGGTCGCCGAGACGGTGCCCGGCCTGGATCCGACCGACCCGATCGAGGTGGCCCGCCACGCCGGCCGAGAGCGATACGACCTGGTGGTCGTCGGGCCGGAGGCGCCGCTGGCGGCCGGCGTGGCCGATGCGCTGGGACAGGCCGGGATCCCGGTCTTCGGCCCGACGCGCGCCGCCGCTCGGCTCGAGTCCTCGAAGATCTACGCCAAGGAGCAGATGGGACGCGCCGGGGTATGGACCGCGGAGGGCCGGGCCTTCGCCGATCCGGAGCCCGCGCTCGCCTACCTCCGTGCCGCGCAGGTTGCAGGCCGCCGGCTGGTGATCAAGGCGGACTGGCTCGCGGCGGGCAAGGGGGTGATCGTGCCCGAGACGCTCGAGGAGGCCGAAGCGGGGGTCAGCTCTCTCATGGACGGAGCCCCGGACGGGAGCCAGCTTGTCCTCGAGGAGCGGCTGAGCGGCCGAGAGGTATCGGTCTTTGCCCTCGTCAGCGGCGAGCAGGTCATCCCGCTTGGTGCGGCATGTGACTACAAGCGGCTGGGGGACGGCGACGCGGGGCCGAACACCGGTGGCATGGGCGCGTACACCCCCGTCCCCTGGTTCGGGCCTGACGCCATCGGGGAGGTCGCCGGCGACGTGTTCGAGCCGATCGCCTGGATCATGGCCCGCGACGGACATCCCTATCGCGGGGTGCTCTACGCCGGACTGATGCTGACCGATGGCGGACCGGTCGTCCTGGAGTTCAACGCCCGGTTCGGCGATCCGGAGGCCCAGGTCCTGCTCCCCATGCTCGACGGCGACATGGCGGGTGCCCTTTTAGGCGCCGCTATCGGGGACCGCGGCGCGATGGAGGGTGTGGTTGGGCTGCGCGCCGGCGCGGCGGTAGGGGTCGTCGTCGCCTCGGAGAGCTACCCCGACTCGCCCGTGGTCGGCCTGCCGCTCGGTGGAGCCGATCCATCCGTCCCCGCCGACGACGGCGAGCTGCTCTGCTTCCATGCCGGCACGCGGCGCGCGGGCTCCGGCCTCGAGTCGACCGGCGGGCGGGTGGTGACCTTCGTGGGACGCGGGCCGGATCTCGCCGGTGCCCGCGACGCGGCCTATCGGGGCGCGGCGGGCTGCACGCTCGAGGGCGCCCAGTTCAGGACTGACATCGCCCTCCGCGAGCTCGACGCCGCCGCCGGTTAGGCCGGCCAGGCTCGAGGGCGGTCGAGCGGAGCCGCTCAGGTCGCCGGGGAAGGCCCGCCGGAGGATCCGGCCGACGAGGCTCCGGGGAGTGAGGCGAGGATGGCCTGCTCGAGCTTGAGGATCCGTTCCTCGAGCGCCTCCACGTGCTTGAGGATCTCCCGGTTGCCGGTCAACAGGTCCACGTTCTGCTTCTCCTCGATGTCGGCCTCCTTGGCGGCGTGCTCCAGCGTGAGGCGGTCGCGCTGCGCAGAGCGGTTGCCGGCCAGCAGGATTAGTGGCGCCGCATACGCAGCCTGGGTCGAGAAGGCAAGGTTGAGGAGGATGAAGGGGTAGGGATCGAAGTGGACTAGCAGCAGCAAGGCGTTGCCGGTGATCCAGAGCACCACGATGACGGTCTGGATGATGATGAAGCGCCAGCTCCCCATGAAGCTCGTCACCGCGTCGGCGATCCGCGAGCCGATCGGCGCCTCGTCATACATGATCTGGTTGACGGGGTGGCGGCTGCGCGCTGTGCGCTCCCGATGGGGCTGCGTCTCCATGGCTCAACTCCTCGCACGCTGAACGGACGACGCTCGAAGCGGCCGGGCGGAGGCGAACGAGCGCTCCCGATGCCGCGGATGGTACGTCGCGCGCCGTGAGCAGTCCCGGCAGACCAGCTCCGCCTGACTATCCTTAGCGCCATGGCCACCGCCCCTCTCGTCGCCGTCGTCTGCGGCTCGCGCTCCGACCTCCCGGCGCTGCGCGGCTGCTTCGACGTCCTGGACAGCTACGGCATCGCCTGGGAGGCGAGCGTCATCAGCGCCCACCGTCAGCCGGAGGCACTCGCGGCCTACGTTCGAGAGGCTGAGCAGGGCGGCGTCCAGGTCTTCATCGGAGCGGCCGGACTTGCCGCCCATCTTCCGGGCGTTCTGGCCAGCCTGACCGCGCGTCCCGTCATCGGCGTCCCCCTCGATGGTGGGGCGCTGGGCGGCGCCGACGCGCTCTACTCGGTCGTCCAGATGCCACCTGGAGTGCCGGTGGCAGGCGTCGCCATCGGATCTGCCGGTGCACGCAACTCCGGTCACCTCGCCGCCCGGATCCTGGCCCTTGGCGCGCCCGAGATCGCCGAACGTGTCGCCGCCTTCCGGGGCGAGCAGGCGGGCAAGGCCGAGGTGCGGATCGACCCGCGCGTCGAGCGGTGAGGTCGCGGGCGGAAGCGTGATCGACCGATATGCCCTCCCCGAGCTGCGTGAGATCTTCAGCGAGCGACGCAAGCTCGAGCTCTGGCTGCGGATCGAGCTGCTGGTGGTCGAGGCGCTCCACGCGGCGGGGACGGTGCCGGAAGACGACTGGCAGCGGGTCCGCGCGGCGCTGGCGGACGGGGAGGTCGAGCCCGAGCGGGCTCACGAGATCGAGCGCGAGAGCCAGCATGACGTCATCGCCTTCCTGCGCTCGATCACCGAGCGGCTCGGGCCGGAGGGCCGGTGGCTGCACTTTGGGCTGACGAGCTCCGACGTGCTCGACACGGCAACCGCCGTGCAGCTGCGCGATGCCGCCACGGTCGTGGAGGTTGAGCTCGCCAGGCTCACCGAGGTGGTGCGACGCCTGGCGCTCCAGCATCGGTCCACTCCAATGGTCGGCCGCAGCCACGGGATCCACGCCGAGCCGATCACCCTCGGCTTCAAGGTAGCGGGCTGGTTCGCGGAGCTGGGGCGCGACGCTGAGCGGCTCTCGCGGGCACGGGAGGGGATCGCCGTCGGCAAGATCTCCGGCGCGGTCGGCAGCCACGCCAACGTCGGCCCAGAGACGGAGGCATTCGTCATGGAGGGCCTCGGGCTGCGCCCCGACCCTGCCGCGACCCAGGTCGTCAGCCGGGACCGCCATGCCGAGCTGCTCACCGTGCTCGCCATCCTGGGCGGGACGCTGGAGCGGATCGCCACCGAGATCCGGCACCTGCAGCGCACCGAGGTGGGCGAGGCCTTCGAGCCGTTCGGAGCCGGGCAGCAGGGGAGCAGCGCGATGCCCCATAAGCGCAACCCGATCCTCGCCGAGCGAGTGAGCGGGATGGCCCGCCTGCTGCGCGCCGATGCGCTGGTCGGGCTCGAGAACATGGCGCTCTGGCATGAGCGCGACATCAGCCACTCCTCCACGGAGCGCTTCGTCTTCGAGCGCGCCTTCGGCGTGGCGGCCTACGCCACGCGCGCCCTTGGCAACATTCTCGATGGACTGGAGGTGGACCCGGACCGGATGCGCGCCAACCTGGCGCTGACCGGTGGGATGGTCTACTCCGAGGCGGTCCTGATGGCGATGGTGGCCAAGGGCGCCGATCGACAGGCCGCCTACCGCCTCGTGCAGGGAGCGGCGAAGCGAGCCTCTGAGGGCGACGGCACCTTCCGCGAGGCACTGCTCGCCGACCCGGCCGTCGCCGAGTGGCTCTCCCCCGCCGATATTGAGGGCGCGATGGACCTCGAGCATCACCTCGAAGGGATCGCGGCAACGTACCGCGCGCTCGGTCTGGAGTCCGATGGCATCTAGCCTTCCGGCTGGCCGGGACGTCGCCTCCGGCCCACGTCGCGAGCAGGGAGCCGGCGGTGGGCGCGGGTTCATGCAGACCGGCCGGGCAGCGGCTGGGCTGGCGAGCGAGCGGGTGGAGCTGTGGGCCCCCGGCGCCCTCGCCTCGCTCGCCTTCGCGGGCTGGCTTCCGTTCGTGCTGGCGATCGTGACCCTGCCCACCGTGGGAGATCTCGGCTTCTTAGGCACCTCGATCGGAATCTCGCCCAACTTCCCGTGGAACGTGATCCTGCTGGCCATTGCCGCCGGACTTACTCTCGTCGCCGCCTCGGTCGCGGTGGCTACCGGTGAGGCGGCGCTCCAACGGGGTATCGATCGCGCGACCGGGCGCGCCTCCAGCTCGCGGTCACTCGACGACGAGTCGGCGCGCCTCTGGGTGGTCCAGCTGGTCGCCGCCCTCCCCGCGCTGGTGGTCATCATCGCCACGCTCCTGGTGGGATCGAGCGTCGCGCAGAGCGAGTACCAGTCGCCCGACATCGGCGGTCCGTTCGCGTTCCGCCTGGCGCGCGACCTCTGGCCGCTCCTCGCCGCCCTGGTCGCCTGCGTGATCCTCGGCCAGGCGTTCGGAGGATCGGCGCAGCGTGCGGCTCGCGGCCCGGACGCCAGGCCACTCTCCGCGGCTCTCGCCCAGGGCCTGCGGGCGGTGATCCGCCACCCACTGCGCACGCTGCTGGTCACCCTCGTGAGCGACCTGGCGCTCGTCGTCTGGCTCGTGTTGAGCTGGGCGCTGCTCCACGTCCTCTGGGCGCCCATCGGCCGCGCCGTCGGGCGGGGCGCATTGCTGGAGTCGGGCACCGCCCTCCTGCTGGTAGGCTTCGTGGCGATCTGGCTCTGCCTGGTGGCGGCTGGCGGCGCACTGCACGCCTGGTCGTCGTCCTGGTGGTCGCTCGACCTTGACGGGCATGCGGCGGGCGAAGGAGGAGGCTAGCGGCCGAGGATGGATCTTGCCTTCAGCCCGAACCTCAGCGCGTCTGCCCAGCTCGAGCTCGGTCTACGCCTGGTCGCCGGCCTCGTCCTGGGCGCGATCGTCGGTCTGGAGCGGGAATTCCATCGTCAGCCGGCGGGGTTTCGGACGCACAGCCTGGTCTCGATGGGCGCGGCCCTGTTCGCCATCATCTCGGCCTACGGCTACGCGAACGCGAACGTCGATCCGACCAGGATCACGGCGCAGATCGTCTCGGGAATCGGGTTCATTGGCGCGGGCACCATCCTCCAGTTTCGCGGGCATGTCCGGGGGCTGACCACGGCCGCCTCGCTCTGGGCGGTCGCGGCGATCGGCACTGCGGCGGGGACGGGGCTTTACGTCCTGGCGGTGCTGAGCACGGTGCTGATCCTCATCGTCCTGGCCCTCCTGGACCGCGTCGAGGACTATGCCCGGCGGCGCTGGGTCACCGACGGCGGTCCGCGCGGCGGCGCCAGGACATCCGGGACCGGAGCCGACCTCGCCGGCCAAAAACAGGCATCAGATGGACGCACGGAGGACCTCCCATGACCTTGCTCCGCAGTCGCGTCGACGGGCTGGAGCTCATCCACCGCGGCAAGGTCCGCGAGACGTACCGCGTCGACGGGGCGCGGCTACTGCTGGTGGCAACCGATCGCCTCTCGGCATTCGACGTGGTCTTCGACCAGCCGATCCCGGACAAAGGCCGGGTCCTGACCCAGCTGTCCGCCTACTGGTTCGCGCGGCTCGATGCGCTCGGGCCGACCCATTTCCTCTCGGTCGACCCGGCAGACCTGCCGGTCGAGGCGCGTCTTCCCGAGCTGGCCGGTCGCACGATGCTCGTTCGCGAAGCGGAACGGGTCGACGCCGAGTGCGTCGTCCGCGGCTACCTGGCAGGGTCCGGCTGGGCCGAGTACCGGCGCAGCGGCACGGTCGTCGGCCATCAACTGCCGGGCGGGTTAGGCGAGGCGGATCGGCTCCCTCAGCCGATCTTCACGCCCTCCACCAAGGCCGAGACCGGGCACGACGAGAACATCACACGCGAGCAGCTGGCGCAGATGGTCGGGAGCGACCTCGCCGTCGAGCTCGAGGAGCGGTCGCTGGCGGCCTACTCGGCGGGAGCCGTACGAGCCGCGGAGGTGGGCCTGATCCTCGCCGACACGAAATTCGAATTCGGCTGGATCGATGGCCGGCTGGCGCTCATCGACGAGGTCCTGACCCCAGACTCCTCGCGGTTCTGGGACGTCGACAGCTACCAGCCCGGCGCAAGCCCGCCGTCGTACGACAAGCAGTACGTTCGCGACTTCGTGGCTGCCTCCGACTGGAACAAGGAGCCGCCTGCCCCGACGCTGCCTGACGAGGTGATCGCGGGGACCCGAGAGCGATACGTCACCGCGTACCAGCGGCTGACCGGCCTGGCCTGGCCTGGCGAGGATGGTGCCGCCTAGTGCGCTGGATCGCGGAGGTGCACGTCCAGCTGCGACCCGGCATCGCGGACCCGGAGGGGCAGACCATCGCCGGCGGCCTCCGCTCGCTTGGTTTCTCAACCGTCAGCGCCGTGCGCCACGGCAAGCTGATGCGGGTCGCTTTCGAGGCCCATGACCCGAGCGAGGCAAGCAGGGAGGTGGAGGCCATGTGCCGGGGGCTGCTCGCCAACCCGGTGATGGAGACCGCGACCTGGGAGCTGCGCGCCGACGACGAGCCATCGGACGAATCGCGCCTCGCATGAGCGCACCTCGCATCGCGATCATCGTCTTCCCAGGCACCTGGAGCGAGCGCGACTTCGCCCACGTCGCCGAGCTGTTGGATTGGGAGCCGCGCCTGGTCTGGCACACCGAGCGGGAGCTCGACTCGCCCGACGCGGTCGTGCTGCCTGGGGGGTTTGCGCACGGCGACCATCTGCGGACCGGTGCGATCGCTCGCTTTTCACCGGTGATGGCCGCGGTCGAGGCATTCGCGGCCGCCGGCGGACCGGTCATCGGCTCGTGCAACGGCTTCCAGATCCTGTGCGAGGCCGGGCTCCTGCCGGGCGCGCTGCTGCGCAACGACCACCTGGAGTTCCGCTGCGACTGGCAGTCGGTGCGGGTCGAATCGCCGTCGACGTGCCGCGCCTGGCTCGGCAACCTCGGGGAGGGCGAGGTCATCTCCCTGCCCATCTCGCACGGTGAGGGCCGCTACTACGCGGACGAGGCGACCCTCGACCAGCTCGAGGCGGAGGGCGGGGTCGTGCTGCGCTATGCCGACGCGAGCGGCGCGCTGACCGATGCCGCCAACCCGAATGGCTCGCTGCGGGGCATCGCCGGGATCACCAACCGGGGCGGCAACATCCTTGGGCTCATGCCGCATCCGGAGCGGGCGTCCGAGGCGGAGGTGGGGGGCGTGGACGGGCTGCGGATCTTCCGCTCGCTCGGTGCGTGGCTGAGCAGGCAGCCGGCAGCCGCCGAGCGTCGGCTATGATCGGGCGACCCCGAGCGGCCTGAGCGGAGGTTCGAGATGCAGGACGACCGCGATCGCGAGCAGCAGGCGAGCAGCTCCGAGCCGCGCGACGAGGAGACGGCGGAGGAGTTCGAGACCGCTCCCTCGTCCGGCCACGCGCCGACCGAAGCGCCGCCTGCCGAGGCGCCGCCCGCTGATGTGGAGCCTGCCGAGGCAGAGCCGATGGCCGCCGAGTCCACTGAACCCGAGGCGACCGCCGAATCCACTGAACCGCCGAGCTCAGGATCGGTCGACTGGCCGGACGCCGACGCCGAGGCCGTGCCGTCGGTCCCCGCGGCGGAAGCCGAGCCTGGGCGCGCGGCGGTCGAATGGCCGGACGAACCGGCCGGGC